>DATASX010000048.1 GCA_036269075.1 Sporichthyaceae bacterium | reverse complement strand
GAGTGAACCAATGTCACAGTGTCCGCCGTCGCTGAACCCGCAGGGGCGGACGGACGCACGCCGGAGAGCGAGCTTGCGAGTGAACCAATGTCACAGTGTCCGCCGTCGCTGAACCCGCAGGGGCGGACGGACGCACGCCGGTGAGCGAGCTTGCAACGGTGCTGCACCATCCGCTGGGTGAACCGCTGAGCCGGGCTCTGAAGCCGGCTGGGGTCAAGAAGCTCGAGAAGGCGTTCGGAATGCAGACCTTCGGGGATCTGCTGCGCCATTACCCGCGGCGCTACGAGGAGAAGGGCAAGCTCACTTCGCTGGCCGATCTGGAGATCGGCTCCGAGGTCACCGTGCTGGCCGAGGTGAAGTCGGTCAACAACCATCGGCTGGCCCGGAAACCGTGGAACGTGCTGCGGATCGTCGTCACCGACGGCACCGCCGACCTGTCGCTGGTGTTCTTCGGCAACCGCAACTCCGGACACCGGCTGAAGCCCGGGGTGCGCGGCCTGTTCGCCGGGACAGTCGGGATGTTCAAGTTCGAGCGGCAGCTGACGCACCCTGCGTTCGAGTTGTTGCCGGAGGAGGCCGACACTTCCGCGGTGGTCGACTGGGCCGAGGAACTGATCCCGATCTACCCCTCGTCCGGATCGCTGAAGAGCTGGGACCTGCCCGGATACATGCGTGACGCATTGACCTGGCTGGCCGGTCACAACCTCGAGTCCTACGACCCGTTGCCGGTCGAACTGCGTGAGCGGGAAGGCCTGATCGGCCTCGGGCAGGCCCTGCGCGAGATCCACCGGGCGCGCGGGTTCGGTGAGGTCCGCCGGGCCCAGAAGCGCCTGCGCTGGGAAGAGGCCTTCGTCCTGCAGAGCGCGTTGGTGCAGCGCCGCAACGACGTGCGGCGGCTGTCGACCACGCCGCGCCGAGCCGGCTCCGCCGGCCTGCTGACCGCGTTCGACGAACGGCTGCCGTTCGATCTGACGGCGGGTCAGGCCAAGGTGGGCGAGGAGATCACCACCGACCTCGCGGCGTCGCATCCCATGCACCGCCTGCTGCAGGGCGAGGTCGGGTCGGGCAAGACGGTCGTGGCGCTGCGGGCGATGCTCACCGTTGTCGACTCCGGGGGACAGGCGGCGCTGCTCGCGCCCACCGAGGTGCTCGCCCAGCAGCATCACCGCTCGTTGTGCGCCATGCTCGGCCCGCTGGCGCAGGCCGGGCAGCTCGGCGGCGACGCCCGCGGCACCCGGGTGGCGCTGCTGACCGGTTCGTCGTCGCAACCGGCCCGCCGCGCGGCGATGCTCGACGCCGCCTCCGGCGCGGCCGGGATCGTGGTCGGTACGCACGCGCTGCTGGAGGACAAGGTCGGCTTCGCCGACCTCGGGCTGGTGGTCGTCGACGAACAGCACCGCTTCGGCGTCGAGCAACGCGATGCGCTGCGGGCCAAGGGCGCTCGACCACCGCACCTGCTGGTGATGACCGCGACGCCGATCCCACGCACGGTGGCGATGACGGTCTTCGGCGATCTCGACACCTCGACGTTGGACGAGCTGCCGCGCGGTCGCTCGCCGATCGCCACCCACGTCGTGCCGGTCGCCGAGCGCCCCAACTTCCTGGATCGCGCCTGGGAGCGGATCCGCGAGGAGGTCGCCGCGGGCCGGCAGGCCTACGTCGTGTGCCCGCGCATCGGTGAGAACGACGACGTGGAGCCCTCGCCCGAGGAGCTGGAGTCCGAGCCCGAGCGCCGCCCGGCAGCGGCGGTGATCGACGTCGAGCCGGATCTGGCCGGCGGTCCGTTGGCCGGGCTGCGGCTGGCGCAACTGCACGGCCGACTGCCCCCGGAGGAGAAGGACGCGGTGATGTCGGCGTTCTCCGCCGGGGAGATCGACGTTCTGGTCGCGACCACGGTCGTCGAGGTCGGCGTCGACGTGCCGAACGCGACCGTGATGGCGGTGCTCGACGCCGACCGGTTCGGGATCTCGCAGCTGCACCAGTTGCGCGGCCGGGTCGGCCGGGGCTCGGCCGCCGGGTTGTGCCTGCTGATCAGCGAGGCGCCGGTGGGCAGCCCCGCGCGGGAACGGCTCGACGCGGTGGCCGCCATCAGCGACGGCTTCGAGCTCTCGCGCCTCGACCTGGAGGCCCGCCGCGAGGGCGACGTGCTCGGCGCCGCCCAGTCCGGGCGGCGCTCGAGCCTGAAGCTGCTGCAGGTCCTCAAGCACGGCGAGCTGATCATGGCCGCCCGCGCGGCCGCGAGCGCCGTACTCGACGCCGACCCGGAACTGCTCGAGCATCCCGGCCTCGCCCTGGCCCTGGCCGACCTGCTCGACACCACCGCGGCGGAATTCCTGGACAAGGCGTGAACGAGCGAAGCGAGAGAACAAATTTGACTGCATCCATGGATCAAGACGCCACCGAGCGCAGCGAGGCGGCGGCTTGATCAGGATCGTCGGCGGCAGCGTCGGCGGCCGGCTGCTGGCCACCCCGAAGGGCATGAACACCCGCCCGACCTCCGACCGGGCCCGGGAGGCGCTGTTCTCCTCCGTGGAGGCCGCGCGGTCGCTGGCCGGGGCCCGGGTGCTCGACCTCTACGCGGGCAGCGGCGCACTGGGGCTGGAGGCACTGTCGCGCGGCGCCGCCGCGGTCGTGCTGGTCGAGGCGGACCGAAACGTCTGCGCGGTGCTGCGGGCCAACGTCGCCGCGCTCGGGCTGCCGGGGGCGCAGGTGGTCACGGCGCGGGTCGCGGAGGCGTTGGCCCAGCCGGCGGCGGAGGCCTTCGACCTGCTGTTCGCGGATCCGCCGTATGCCGTCCCCGCCGCCGAGGTGGCGGCCGCACTGACCACCGCCGCGGCCAACGGCTGGCTGGCGCCGGAGGCGCTGGTGGTCCTGGAGCGTGCCAGCCGCGACCCGGATTTCCAGTGGCCGTGCGACTTCGGCGCGCTGCGGGAGCGTCGATACGGCGAGGCAACGCTGTGGTTCGGACGGTTCACCGGCGACCCGGCGGGCCAACTGGGCACCCCGCCTTCGGGTGACGACGGGGAGGGGCCACACTTTCCGCGTGCGTAGCTGCGTCTGCCCGGGCTCGTTCGACCCGGTCACCAATGGTCATCTCGACGTCATCGCCCGAGCGGCCAAGCTGGCCGACGAGGTTGTCGTCGCCGTGCTGGTCAACCGGCACAAGGAAGGCCTGTTCTCCCTGGCCGAGCGCCTCGACATGCTCCGCGAGACGTTGCAGGACGTCCCCAACGTCCGCGTCGACTCCTTCGACGGGCTGCTGGTCGACTACTGCACGGCCAACGACATCCCCGCGATCATCAAGGGGCTGCGGGTGGTCGGCGACTTCGACTACGAGCTGCAGATGGCCCAGATGAACCACGCCCTGACCGGCGTGGAGACGCTGTTCGTGGCCACCAGCCCCCGCTACAGCTTCCTGTCCTCCAGCCTGGTCAAGGAGGTCGCCACGCACCGGGGGCAGATCAAGGGCCTGGTACCGGACGTGGTCCTGGAGCGACTCCTGGCACGACTGGCGGGGCCGGAGTCACGTGGCTGATGAGCGCGCCGCCGGCCGGTGACCCGCGGGATCTGCTCGCGCAGCTGCGGGAGACGGTCGCCGCGGCGCGGGCGATGCCGTTCTCGGCGTCCTGCTTGGTCAACCGGGACGAGACTCTCCAGTTGCTCGATGCCCTCGGCGCGGCCCTGCCGGACAGTCTTGCCGCCGCGGACGCACTGCTGGCGGCGGGCAATGACGTGCTCGAGGAGGCCCACCAGCAGGCCGAGCAACTGCGCGAACAGGCCCGGGCGGAGGCGCAGACGCGGTTGGCCGCGACCGCGGCCGGCGCCGCGGCGACCGTCTGGGCCCAGGAACTGCGCAAGCGCACCGAGGTGGAACTGGCGGCCGAACGCGACGAGTCGGAGAACCTCGTCGACTCCAAGCTCGCCCACCTGGAGGCGGTGCTGGTCCGGACGGCGATCCTGGCCCGGGCCGAGGCCGAGGCCGAGCCGGACGCGGTCGCCGAGGTCACCGCGCGGCTGGGCGGGTTGGCCGACGAGATAGACCAGATGCTGCTGGTGGTGCGGCGCGGACGGGAGCGAATGGCCGGCCGCCATCATATGGAGGAACTCGGCGAGCATCTGCGGGCGATGGACGACGCGCCCGACGAGCCGAGCGCCGGGTTGGGCACCCGCGAGGAACTCGGGTAACCTTCGGCGTGGTCAGAAGCGACCCTAGATGCGTCATGCCCGAAGAGACCCAGAGAATTCAGCGACTCGATCCTGCCGCCCCGCTCGTGCTCGACACCCGTCGACTCGGCCGCCGCCCAGGTTCGATGAGCCGAATCTCCCGGTCTGTTCCGGCACCGGCGGACCTGGGGTTGGACGTCATCGCGGTGCCCGAGGGTGCGCAGGTCGAGCTGGAACTGCGGCTCGAGGCGGTACTCGAGGGTGTGCTCGTGTCCGGAAGGGCACAGGCACCGCTGGCCGGTGAGTGCGTGCGGTGCCTGGAACCGATCTCCGCCTCGGCGGACGTCGAATTCGCGGAACTGTTCGTGTTCCCGGGCCGGGACGGCGATGAGGAGACTCGTTGGCTGCAGGACGACATGATCGACCTGGAGCCGGTGTTGCGCGACGCGGTGGTGCTGGAACTGCCGCTTCAGCCGGTGTGCGAGGAAGACTGTCCAGGGTTGTGCGCCGACTGCGGCGCGCGCCTGGCGGGCGACCCCGGGCACGGGCATCGGCAGACCGACCCGCGGTGGGCGGCCCTGCAGGGCTTCGCCAGTGAGAACGACGACAGGAGTGAATGACGGTGGCCGTCCCGAAGCGGAAGACCTCCCGCAGCAACACCCGCAGCCGGCGGGCCAACTGGAAGGCCGTGGCGCCCACGCTCGCGAACTGCGAGCGCTGCCGCGAGCCGAAGCTGCCCCACACGGCGTGCCCTACGTGCGGTACGTACAACCGCCGCCAAGTTCTCGGCGCCTGATTTCGCTGTGACGGTCCTGCCGAGCGACGCCGGCGAATCGCTGGTGAAACTCGAGGATCGGCTCGGCGTCTCCATCGACGCCGGGCTGCTGGAACGCGCCCTGACCCACCGTTCGTACGCGTACGAGAACGGCGGCCTGCCGACCAACGAGCGGCTGGAGTTCCTGGGCGACTCCGTCCTCGGCCTGGTGGTCACCGACGCGTTGTTCCACCGGCACCCGGACCTGCCCGAGGGGCAGTTGGCCAAGCTGCGAGCCGCGGTGGTCAACATGCGCGCGCTGGCCGACGTCGGCCGAGCACTGGAGCTCGGTGAGTTCCTGCGCCTGGGGCGCGGCGAGGAAGGGACCGGGGGGCGCGACAAGTCGTCGATCCTGGCCGACACGCTCGAGGCCCTGATCGGGGCGGTCTACGTGGACCGGGGGCTGACCGAGGCCTCGACGCTGGTGCGCCGGCTGTTCGACCCGTTGATCGAGTCCTCGGCGCGGCTCGGCGCCGGCCTGGACTGGAAGACCAGCCTGCAGGAGCTGACCGCGACGGTCGGCATCGGCGTCCCGGAGTACGCGGTCACCGAGAGCGGTCCGGACCACGAGAAGACGTTCCAGGCCACTGCGCGGGTCGGCGGCGCGGACTTCGGCGTCGGCCGCGGCCGCAGCAAGAAGGAGGCCGAGCAGCAGGCGGCCGAGGCAGCCTGGACCACGCTGCGGAACAAGTACGCGACCGACGTGTCGGCCCCGCAGGCCTGACCCGACCGGCCGCCGACCATGCCCGAACTACCCGAGGTCGAGACGGTCCGTCTTGGGCTGGAGCGGTTCGTCGTCGGACGTCGGATCGCCGGCACGGCCGTCGGGCACGACCGGGCCGTTCGGCGCCACCGGCCGGGCGCGGCCGATTTCGCCGCGCGGCTTCGCAACTGCCGGATCGTCGCCGCACAACGACGTGGCAAGTACCTGTGGATGCCGTTGGACTCCGGTGAGGCCCTGCTCGCTCATCTGGGAATGAGCGGGCAACTGCTCGTGCAGCCGCCGGAGCTCCCGGACGAGAAGCATCTGCGGATCCGGCTCGTCTTCGACGACCGTGGGCCGGAACTGCGCTTCGTCGACCAGCGGACCTTCGGCGGGATGTCCGTGGAGTCGTTGGTGGAGTCGACCGACACCCTGGTCCCGGCGCCGGTCGCGCACATCGCCCGGGACCCGCTGGACCCGGCATTCGACCGGGCCGCGTTCGCCCGGGCGCTGCGCCGCAAGCAGACCCAGCTCAAGCGGGCGCTGCTGGACCAGACCCTGATCAGCGGGATCGGCAACATCTACGCCGACGAGGCACTGTGGCGTGCTCGGTTGCACTACGCGCGCTCGACCAGGTCGCTGAAGGCGTCCGACATCGACCGACTGCTCGACGACGTCGTAGCGGTGATGACGCAGGCCCTGGCTGCCGGCGGTACTTCGTTCGACAGCCTCTACGTCAACGTCAACGGGTCCAGCGGCTGGTTCGAACGGTCGCTGGAGGCCTACGGGCGCGAGGGGCGGCCGTGCACCCGCTGCGGGAGCGAGATGGCCCGCGAGCCGTTCATGAACCGATCTTCGTTCCTCTGCCCGACCTGCCAGCGCCGTCCACGGGTCATTCACAAGTTGTCCACACATCACACCGTGTGACCGGATTGATACCGACGTTCGGGTCATTCCACTTGCGGAGGACCCGAGTTCGGGTCGACCATCACGTGAACAGCACTCGCCTTCGATGAAGATCTTTGCTTCCGAAGGGCGATTTGCGCAGGTCGGAGCCCGCCGCTCGCCTTGACCGCGCCCGTTTCTCGTGCGAACCTTTAGTTACCCCGCGCTCCCAGTTCCGGGAATCACCGCGTCCTGGAGCCGGAAGCAGACGTATCGGCTACCGCTGGTCTCTCAGCGTGGAGGACCCACTCGATGGCGAAAGCAATCCTCGGTCACCTCGGCGCGCCTGACCCCCGCATGATCAATGAAATGCGGAGGATGCAGCGTCGGATCGCAGAGCTCGAGTCCGAGCTCATGCGAGTACGCGCAGAGAATGACTCCCTCTGCGCAGCTCTCCACAGTCACGACCTGATGACTGTCGAACTGCACGAGCCGGCTCTCACCTGACGGTCGGTTCCGTCCGATAGTTCCGGGCGGCCTGAGTTCGCGGCGACGCGGACCCGGGTCGCCCTTTGCTTTTGCACCTCCGCGCGCCCCGGGACCGTCTCCGGACCCGCCGGTTCCTGGGAAATTGCTGAGGGGACCTTTCTAACAGTTGGGCGACGATATCCGGTACGGTGCCGGAACTGCCGCGTTACTTCGAGCCGAATGGCTCGTTGACGTGGGCAGAGGGAGTCGGCTCTCGAGTCGACGTTTCACCGCAGGGGCCTCGGCCCCGGAGGGTCCGCCCGTTCCATCGCGCTGGCGGGCGCGCGAGCGTTGGCGGCCTCCAAGTGGTGAACCCTTCCGCGACGTCGGTCCTCGGACCGACTCGCGTGGGCGGTCGGTCGGCGGGCCTGACCGTTCCAAGAAGAGGAAGACGCGCTGGGGTGCTCGCAGGCGGGCGTGAGCACCCCAGCGCTCGTCTCTGGGGTTCCGCGTGCGCGGAAAGCGCGCACTGGGTCGCCGAGCGTTTCATTGCGGCGCTCCGCGTCGCGGCGGGGGCTGCGCCCCCGCACCGCTTTGGGGGCTCCGCCCCCTTGCCCCCGATCCCGGTGCCCCCGGCCCCGGTGCGCCCCGGCCCCGGCCCCGGCCCCGGCCCCGGCGCCCCCGGGTTCCCGGCGTCCCACCCCTTGCCCCTTCCGGTTCCCCGGCGGCCCACCCCTCGTCCCGAAGGCTGCCGAACACAGCCGTGACCCCGGTGGCGGCCCCGGCGGCGCGTCGCGCCTCGGGCGGCGCGTCTTTGTTCAACAGCCTCCGCCCGCGACCGGGCCTCCGCCCCCTTTGCCCCCCTTGCCCCGGCGCCCCCCCGGCCTCGGTGCCCACGGCCTCGGTGCCCCCGGCCTCGGTGCCCCCGGCCTCGGTGCCCCCGCCCCCGTCACCCAGCCCCGTCACCCAGCCCCGTCACCCAGCCCCGTCACCCCCAGCCCTCGCCCAGCCATCGCCTGAAGGCTCCTGAACAGAGCCGTGACCCCGGTGGCGCCCTCGGCGGCGGGTCGCGCCTGGAGCGTCCCGGTGCTGTTCAGCAGCCTTCCGGTTCGCCTCAGAAACCCCTTCCGTATCGCCTCGCGGTGGCGTGCGGATGCCCGGCCGGACGGGGGTTAGGGTCGAGCGCAGACCGACCTGGGGGACACCCGCCGTGCATCTGAAAAGCCTCACCCTGCGGGGCTTCAAGTCTTTCGCCTCCGCGACAACGCTGCGGTTCGAGCCGGGCATCACCGCCGTGGTCGGGCCCAACGGGTCCGGCAAGTCGAACGTGGTCGACGCGCTGGCCTGGGTCATGGGTGAGCAGGGCGCGAAGTCGCTGCGCGGCGGCAAGATGGAGGACGTCATCTTCGCCGGCACCGCCGGCCGCCCGCCGCTGGGTCGGGCCGAGGTTGCGCTCACCATCGACAACACCGACGGCGCGCTGCCCATCGACTACACCGAGGTGACGATCACCCGGACGATGTTCCGCAACGGCGGTTCCGAGTACGCCATCAACGGCGACTCCTGCCGGTTGCTCGACGTCCAGGAGCTGCTCTCCGACTCCGGCATCGGCCGGGAGATGCACGTGATCGTGGGCCAGGGCCAGCTCGACGCGGTCCTGTCCGCGGGCCCTGAGGAACGCCGCGGCTTCATCGAGGAAGCCGCCGGGGTGCTCAAGCACCGGAAACGGAAGGAGAAGGCCCTCCGCAAGCTTGACGCGATGCAGGCGAACCTCACCCGCGTCTCCGACTTGGTCACCGAGTTGCGCCGACAGCTGAAGCCGCTCGGCAAGCAGGCCGAGATCGCGCGTCGCGCAGCCACCGTCCAGGCCGACCTGCGCGACTCCCGGCTGCGCCTGGTCGCCGACGACCTGATCACCCTGCGGACCTCGCTGGACGCCGAGGTTGCCGACGAGGCCGCGCTGCTGGAGCGGCAGGGTGAGGTGGAGACCCAGCTGGCCGCCGCCCGCGACCGCGAGGCGGCGCTCGAGCAAGGCGTCGCCGAGGCCGTCCCGGCCGCCGCGGCCGCGCAGGAGAACTGGTACCGCCTGTCCGCACTCCGGGAGCGGTTGCGCGGCACGGCGGGGCTGGCCGCCGAACGTGCCCGCCTGATCGCCGACGGCGCCGAGGAGCAACGCCAGGGCCGCGACCCCGACGAGCTGGAGCGCGACGCCGCGGCCGCCCGCGGCCGGGCCGCTGACCTGCAGGGCGACGTCGAGGCGGCGGCGCAGCGGCTGGCAACCGTGATCGAGAGACGCCGCGGTGCGGAGGAGGCGCTGGCGGTCGAGGAGAGAAGGGTGTCGATCGCGCAGCGGGCCGCCGCGGACCGCCGCGAGGGTCTGGCGCGACTGATCGGCAAGGTCAACAGCCTGCGGACCCGGGCCGCCGCGGCCCAGGACGAGATCGGTCGGCTCGGGCACTCCCTGTCCGACGCGGCCGCGCGGGCGCAGCTGGCCGAGGCCGAGTTCACCGTGCTGGAGTCGCAGGCCGCCGGCCTGGCCGACGGTGAGGTCGGCCTGGACGAGGCCCACGAGGCCGCGGCCGGGGAGCTGGCCGCGATCGAGGAGCGCGTCGCCGACCTGCAGGCGCAGGCCCAGGCCGGCGACCGCGACCGAGCTGCGCTGGTGGCCCGCAAGGAAGCGCTGGAGCTGAGCCTGGCGCGCCGCGACGGGGCGGCGGCCCTGCTGGCGGACCCGGACGTCGCCGGCGTTCTCGGCTCGGTGACCCGGCTGGTCACCGTCACCCCGGGCCACGAGGCCGCCGTCGCCGCTGCCCTGGCCGGGGCGGCTGACGCGGTGGTCGTCGAGTCGCTGGCCGTCGCCATCGCCGCCATCGAGCGGCTACGCCTCGCAGGCGCCGGGCAGGCCCACCTGTTGATCGGCGACGCCCCCGCCGCCCGGCCGACCGTCGCGCAGGCAACCGACGGCCGCCCGTTGCTCGACTCCGTCACGGCACCGCCCGCGTTGCGCGGCGTGCTGACCGACCTGCTCGGCGACTTCCTGCTCGTCGAAGACCTGTTCGCCGCGGCGCAGACCGCCGCGCGAAACCCGGGCCACCGGGTCGTCACCGCGACCGGCGATGTGTTGGCCGCCTCCCACGCGGTCGGCGGCTCCGCCGGCGCTCCCAGCCTGCTCGAGGTCCAGGCCGCCGTCGAGGAGGCAACTGCCGAGTTGGACCGCCGCGACCGGGCCACCGCCGAGTTGCGCGAGGCCTTGACCGACGCCGCCGCCGAGCGGGGACGAGCCGTACAGCTGGCCGCGGAGACGCTGACGCGACTCAACGAGTCCGACGCCGACCTGGCGGCCGTCGGCGAGCAGCTGGGCCGGCTGGGCGCGTCGGCCCGGGCCGCCCACGCCGAGGTCGAGCGGCTCGATGCGGCCATCCGCGGCGCCGAGGCCGCCCGCGACGCCGACCTGTCCGGCCTGGCCGACCTGGAGGAGCGCCTGACCGCGGCCGAGGCCGAACCGGTGGCCGGGGAGGTCGAGACCGACGAGCGGGAGCGGCTCTCCGCCACCTGCGTCGCCGCCCGCGCCGAGGAGGTCGAGACCCGCCTGGGCCTGCGCACCGCCGAGGAACGCGCCAACAGCGCCGCAGGCCGGGCCGAGTCCATGGCCCGGGCCGCCGTCGAGGAACGCCGCGCCCGCGAGCTTGCCGCCGACCGCCGGGCGCAACGGGAGGCCGCCGGCCGTCGGGCCGCGGCCGTCGCGATGGCTGCCGAGTACACCCTGGGCCTGCTCGAGGCGACGCTGACCGTAGCCGGCGCCGAACGCGCCGCCGCCGACGAACTGCGCCGCGAACGCGAGGTCGAGCTCGGCACCGTCCGGAAGGGCACCAAGGCGATGGAGGCCGAGCTGGACCGGCTCACCGACTCGGTCCACCGCGACCAGGTCGCCCGCGCCGAGCACCGGTTGCGGATCGAGAACCTGGAGACCAAGGCGCTGGAGGAGCTCGGCGTCGCCCCGGACGTGCTGGTTGTCGAGTACGGCCCGGACCGTCGCGTCCCGGTCAGTCCGCCCGTCCCCCTCGACGGCGAGCGACAGGCCGAGGCCCCGGAGCCGTCCGAATCGGCCCCGTCCGCCGAGGACGCCGGTCAGATGATCCCGTACGTGCGCTCCGAGCAGGAGAAGCGCTTGCGCGAGGCGGAGCGTGCGTTGGCGCTGCTCGGCAAGGTCAACCCGTTGGCGTTGGAGGAGTTCGCGGCACTCGAGGAGCGCAGCGCGTTCCTGACCGCGCAACTGGAGGACCTCAAGAACGGCCGCCGCGACCTGCTGACGGTCGTCGCCGAGGTCGACGCCCGGGTGGAGCAGGTCTTCGCCGCGGCCTGGGAGGACACCGCCCGGGAGTTCGTGGGTGTGTTCTCCCGGCTGTTCCCCGGCGGTGAGGGCCGGCTGGTGCTGACCGACCCGGACAACATGCTGACCACCGGCATCGAGGTCGAGGCCCGCCCGCCGGGCAAGAAGGTCAAGCGGCTGTCGCTGCTGTCCGGCGGCGAACGGTCGCTGGTCGCGGTCGCGTTGCTGGTCGCGATTTTCCGCGCCCGACCCAGCCCCTTCTACATCATGGACGAGGTCGAGGCTGCGCTGGACGACACCAACCTGGGCCGCCTGCTCACGATCCTGGAGGAGCTGCGCGAGAACAGTCAGCTCATCGTGATCACCCACCAGAAGCGCACCATGGAGGTCGCCGACGCGCTCTACGGCGTCTCGATGCGCGGCGACGGCGTGACCACGGTCATCAGCCAGAAGCTGCGCGAGGACCGCCCGGCGCCGGTTCCCGAAATGCGCGAACTCCTCGCCGAGCCGGACCCGGTGGGGTCGCCGGCGTGACCGCGGACCGAATCCGCGCCGTCCTGTTCGACGTCGACGGCGTGCTGCGGGTCTGGGAGTCAGGCCAGATCGCCGCGATCGAGGGAAAGTACGGCCTGCCGGCCGGGAAGCTGTCCGAGATCGCCTACGAACGCGACCGATTCGGCCCCGCACTGCTCGGTCGGATCACCGACGACGACTGGCGCGCCGCGGTGGCCGCGGCGCTGGTGCCGCTCTGCGGCGACGTGACAACGGCGATCTCCTGCGTCGTGGACTGGAGCGCGCGCCTCGGCCTCATCGACCCGGAGGTGCTCGAAGTCGTCGACGAGCAGCGCTCCGGCGGTCGCCAGGTGGGGCTCATCGCAAACGCCACCGACCGGCTGCAACAGGACCTCGCCCAGCTGCGGGTGGAGGACCGGGTCGACGCGATCGTCGACTCGGCCCACGAAGGTGTGGCCAAGCCCGACGCGGGAATCTTCGAGCGGGCGGCGGAGATCCTCGGGGTCCGGATCGAGTCCTGCCTGTACATCGGCGCCCGGGCCGAGCATGTGGCCGGTGCTGAGCGCACCGGCATGATGGGTCACCTGTACACCGGTGTCCCGGGCCTGCGTGAGCAGCTGGCGACGCTGTCGACCGGCTGAGGTCTTTCGCCGCCGGTCGGGAACCAACGAGTCGACGGGGATGACGTGGAATACCTGATCGTCACGATCGTGATCGTGCTGCTGGTGGCCGCCATGGTCGCCGGCCTGGTCGGCAGCCGGCTGCGGGGCCGCCCGCAGGCTCCGCCGAGCACCCCACCGACCACGACCCCGCCGGCTGCGTGGAAGACGCCGCCGATCCCGGCGCCGGACGTCGAGGTCGCCGACCCGTCGTTGGCCGAACCGACGATCGCCGAGCTCGAGGAAGCGCTTGCCCTCGAGATCCCGGAGCCGACCGCCGGGCGCCTCGTCCGCCTGCGGTCCCGGCTGTCCCGCTCCCAGACCAGCCTCGGCCGCGGCCTGCTGACCCTGCTCTCCCGCGACACCCTCGACGAGGACACCTGGGAGGAGATCGAGGAGACCCTGCTGGCCGCCGACGTCGGCGTCGGACCGACCATGGAGCTGATTGAGCGGCTGCGCACCGCGGTCCGGGTCGAGGGCACCCGCACCCCCGAAGCGTTGCGCGCGCTGCTGCGCGCCGAACTGCTCACCTCGATCGCGATCGACGCGAGCCGGGACCTGCACGCGGTCACCAACACCACCGAACGGCCATCGGTCACCCTCGTCGTCGGCGTCAACGGGACCGGCAAGACCACCACCACAGGCAAGCTGGCCCGGGTGCTGGTGGCCGATGGGCGCAGTGTCGTGCTCGGCGCCGCCGACACGTTCCGGGCCGCGGCCGCCGACCAGCTGCAGACCTGGGGCGAGCGGGTCGGTGCCCGCACCGTGCGCGGGCCCGAGGGCGGCGACCCGGCCAGCGTCGCGTTCGACGCGGTCAAGCAGGCCGCCGGCGAGGACATCGACGCGGTGCTCATCGACACCGCCGGGCGGTTGCACACCAAGACCGGGCTGATGGACGAACTCGGCAAGGTCAAGCGGGTCGTCGAGAAGCAGTCCCCGGTCCACGAGGTGCTGCTGGTGCTCGACGCCACCACCGGCCAGAACGGCCTGGTCCAGGCGCGGGTCTTCGCCGAGGTCGTGTCGATCACCGGCGTCGTGCTCTCGAAGCTGGACGGCACCGCCAAGGGCGGGATCGTGATCGCCGTGCAACGCGAGCTCGGGGTCCCGGTCAAACTCGTCGGACTCGGCGAGGGCCCGGACGACCTCGCGCCGTTCGTGCCCGAGGCCTTCGTGGACGCGTTGCTGGGGGACTGACTGACCCGACAGCAGGCGCGCACGTCCCCAGAGCAGTTCAGTTAGAACTCGTCCTGCGCAATGGCAATCATTCGAGACGATCAAGAACTCCCGGGACGAGGTCATCAAACCCACCCGAGGTGTCGCTCCAAGATCACCTCACATGTCACGATCTGGGCCGTTGACGTGCGGGTTCGGGCCAGAAACGCCCGATTTACATACAAGTAACACCGGTGCGTCATCGGTAATGACAGCGAAACTTCGCGCTCGTATCGGAGAAACCGGCGGTCGGGACCCTTCGGCGGGGATGCGAACCGCGGTCGAACGACCGGGGTACGGAAGGAGCACGACGAATGCCAGTCAGCTTCGATACGGGCGACACCGCCTGGCTGCTAGCCAGCTGCGCCCTGGTGCTGTTCATGACACCCGGTCTGGCGTTCTTCTACGGCGGCATGGTCCGTGTGAAGAGCGTGCTGAACATGATCATGATGTCGGGGGCCGCGATGGCCATCGTCAGCGTGCTCTGGGTGCTGTACGGCTACACACTTTCGTTCACGACCTACAACGGTGCCATCGGCGGGCGCTCCGAGCTGGGCCTGCGCACCGCGATCAATCAGATCGACCTCAACGCCCCTGACGGCGGACCCGGTGCCCTCGCGGTGAGCCCGCCCGGGACGGTGGACGCGCACGGGCAGGCCATCACGCACTACGTGCCCACCACCGCATTCGTGATGTTCCAGCTGATGTTCGCCATCATCACCGTCGCCCTGATCTCCGGCGCGATCGCGGACCGGGCGAAGTTCAGCACCTGGTGCGTGTTCGTCGTCCTGTGGGCGACCTTCGTGTACTTCCCGGTCGCCCACTGGGTGTTCTACTCCAACGGCGGCAAGGGCGGCTGGATCGTCGACCAACTGCACGCGATCGACTTCGCAGGTGGAACAGCGGTCCATATCAACTCCGGCGCCGCCGGGTTGGCCTGCTGTCTGGTGATCGGTAAACGCAAGGGCTGGCGCAGGGACCCGATGCGGCCGCACAACGTGCCGTTCGTGTTCCTCGGCATGGGCATGCTGTGGTTCGGCTGGTTCGGGTTCAACGCGGGTTCCGCGCTGACCGCGGGCACCGGTGCCGGCGTCACGTTCACCAACACGCAGGTCGCGACGGCCTCGGCGATGATCGGCTGGCTGGTCATCGAGCGCATCCGGGACGGGCACTTCACCACGGTCGGCGCCGCGTCCGGCGCGGTGGCAGGGCTGGTCGGCATCACCCCCTCGTGTTCCTCGGTGAACCCCATGGGCGCCATCGCAGTAGGCCTGTTCACCGGCGCGCTCTGCGCGATCGCGATCGGGCTGAAGTTCAGGTTCGGCTTCGACGACTCGCTCGACGTCGTCGGCGTCCACATGATCGGAGGTCTGACCGGCACCCTGCTGATCGGTCTGTTCGCCACCGACCACGCCCCGGCCGGCGTCAACGGCCTCTTCTACGGCGGCGGAACGGAGCAGTTGAGGCGCCAGGCGATCGGCGCGTTCGCGGTCATGGGCTACTCGTTCTTCGTGACCCTGATCATCGCCTACCTGCTGCACCTGATCCTCGGCTTCCGCATCGACGAGGAGGAGGAGCTCGAGGGCATCGACGTCACGTCCCACGCCGAGAGCGCCTACGAACTGCACGCGATCGGCGCCCCGCTGGCCCGCCCGGCCGGCTCGGGGGGCGGTGGTGGTGGGGTGCCCGCCTTCGCCGGGGCACCATCCGGCTCGGCGATACCCCGGAGCAATTCCGACGGTGGAACGCGGGTGGACCTGTGAAGCTCGTGACCGCGGTCATCAAGCCGTTCAAGCTCGACGACGTCCGCTCGGCACTGGAGAAGTTCGGCGTCCACGGGATGACCGTGAGCGAGGCCAGTGGGTACGGCCGCCAGCGCGGTCACACCGAGGTCTACCGCGGTGCCGAGTACACCGTGGACCTGGTGCCGAAGGTCCGGATCGAGGTCCTGGTCGACGACCCGGACGTGCTGGACGTGCTTGAGGTCGTCGTCAAGGCCGCGCAGACCGGCAAGATCGGCGACGGGAAGGCGTGGGTGGTCCCGGTCGACACGGCGGTGCGGGTCCGCACCGGGGAACGCGACACCGACGCCCTTTAGAACTGTGACGACGCGACGGCCCGTCCCGGCGAACGCCGGGCGGGCCGTCGTTCTGTCCGCTCCCGGTACGCATTGTGCGATCTCCGTGATCCTGCCGAAACAGCGCGGCGCGCCGACGGTACGGTCCTCTCGCACTGTCGTGCCGATCGAGGAGCGCACCGGACGTGGACAAGATCAATGCGGCGGACACCGCCTGGGTGTTGGCCGCCACCACGCTGGTGATGTTGATGGTCCCCGGTCTGGCGATCTTCTACGGGGGCATGGTCCGAGCCCGCAGCGTGCTCAACACGATGATGATGACGTTCGTGACGCTGGGGATCGTCACCGTCGTCTGGGTGGGCTGGGGCTACAGCCTCGCGTTCGGCAAGGACCACGGCCCCGGGTTGATCGGTGGCTTCGGCCAGGTCGGCCTGAAGGACACCATGGTTCAGGTCTACGGGACCATCCCCACGCCGGTGTTCGCGATGTTCCAACTGATGTTCGCGCTCGTGACCTGCGCGCTCGTCTCCGGGTCGATCGTGGACCGGGCGAAGTTCGGCACCTGGTGCGTGTTCACCGTCATCTGGACCACCGTGGTCTACGTGCCCGAGGCGCACTGGGTGTTCTTCTCCGACGGCGGCAAGGGCGGCTGGCTGATCGACCGGATGCATGTCTTCGACTTCGCCGGCGGCACTGCGGTCGAGATCAACTCCGGTGCCTCGGGGCTGGCCCTGGCGCTGATCCTCGGCCCGCGGCTGGGTTGGAAGAAGGACCCGATGCGGCCGCACAACCTGCCGTTGGTGATGCTCGGCGCCGGCCTGCTGTGGTTCGGCTGGTTCGGATTCAACGCCGGCTCGGCGCTCGGTGCGAACGCGCAGGCGGGCCTGGCGCTGGCCAACACGCAGATCGCCGGTGCGCTGGGGGTCGTCGGCTGGTTGGCGGTGGAACGCCTGCGCGACGGCACCTTCACCTCGTTCGGCGCCGCCTCCGGCGCGGTCGCCGGGCTGGTGGCGATCACTCCGGCCTGCGCGTCGATCACGCCGGTCGGCGCGATCGCGGTGGGCACGGTGGCCGGCGCGGTCTGCTCGTTCGCGGTCACCCTGAAGTACCGGGTCGGCTACGACGACTCCCTGGATGTCGCCGGCGTGCACATGATCGGCGGCATCGTGGGGCTGCTGATGATCGGCCTGGTGTGCAGCGCGCAGGCGACCGGCATCCTCAACTCGCACCGCGGCGTGGACGGCCTGCTCTACGGCGGGGGGCTGCAACAACTGGGTCGGCAGGCGGTGGCGGTCGGCGCGGCCTTCGGGTACTCGTTCACGGTGACCCTGCTGATCGGCTGGGTGCTGCACAAGACCTTGGGTTTCCGCGTCGAACGCGACCACGAGATCTCCGGGGTGGACCTGGCCCTGCACGCGGAGGCAGCGTACGAACTGGCCCCGGCCGGTGCCTCCACCGGACGCATGGCCGGCTCGCACGACTAGGTTTTCGCGGTACCCACCGGTGCACGTCCGACGCGACAGGATGGACAGCCCATGAAGCTCGTCACCGCGGTGATCAAGCCGTTCAAGCTGGACGATGTCCGGGCCGCGCTGGAGAAGTGCGGGGTGCACGGCATGACGGTCACCGAGGCCAGCGGGTTCGGGCGGCAGCGTGGCCACACAGAGGTCTACCGGGGTGCGGAGTACGTCGTCGACCTGGTGCCGAAGGTGCGCCTGGAGGTGCTGGTCGACAGTGCGGACGTGGACCTGGTCGTCACCGCCCTGCTGGACGCGGCGCGCACCGGGAAGATCGGCGACGGCAAGGTGTGGGTGACCCCGGTCGAGGCGGCCATCCGCGTGCGGACCGGGGAACGCGACACCGAAGCGCTCTGACCGCGTCCCGCCCGCACCGACAATTTCATCAGGGTTGGGGGTGACGGCGATGGCGCTGACTTATGCGCAGGCCCGTGCGGGGTTGCTGGAGCGCGGCGAGCCGTACGGGCCGGCCCGCCGGGCCGCTCTCAGTGCCGCCGCCGACACCTGGCTGCGCGGGTTGCTCGACGTAGCGACCGGCGGCGACACCGACCGGATCGCGCTGGTGGCCGTGGGCGGTTACGGGCGCGGGGAACTGGTCGCGGGCAGCGATCTGGACGTCGTCCTGCTGTACGACCGCAAGGGCTCCATCTCGTCGGTGGCCGATGCGATCTGGTACCCGATCTGGGACGACGGAGTGAAGCTGGACCACTCCGTGCGCACGCCTGACCAGGCTCGGCGGGTGGCCGCTGACGACCTCAAAGCGCTGCTCGGGATGCTCGACATCCGCCACGTCGCGGGCGATTCGACGCTCACCGAGCAGTTGCGCTCGGCCGTGCTCGGCGACTGGCGCAACGGGGCCGCGAAACGCCTGCCCGAACTGCATGAGACCTACACCGAGCGAGCCGACGAGGAGTTGGCATTCCTCCTCGAGCCGGACCTCAAGGAGAGCCGCGGGGGACTGCGTGACCTGGTCGCGATGCGGGCGGTCGCGGCCTCGTGGGTCGCCGACGTGCCGCACCAGCGACTGGCCGGCGCCCACGACCGACTGCTCGACATCCGCGACGCCCTGCACACCGTCACGGGCCGGTCGACCGACCGGCTCGTGCTGCAGGAACAGGACAACGTCGCCGCGGCGCTCGGCCTGGCCGATGCCGACGCGCTGCTGCACGACCTGGCCCAGGTCGGCCGCACCATCGGCTATGCCTGCGACGTCACCTGGCGGCGCGTCACCCAGGTTCTGGAGTCGCGCACCCGCAAGCTGCGCATCCCGGGCACCGGACCCAAGCCCGGCGCCCGGACCCCGCTGGCCGACGGCGTCGTCGTGTCCGAGGGCGAGGCGATGCTGGCGCGCGACGCCGACCCGGTCAAGGATCCGATCCTCGTGCTGCGCGCCGCGGCCGCCGCCGCGCAGGCCGGGCTGCCGCTTTCGCCGGGCACGGTGGACCGGTTCGCCGCCACGACCCGTGCGCTGCCCGAGCCGTGGCCGGACTCGGCCCGTGGCGAACTGGTCCGACTGCTCGGCGCCGGCCGGCCGGCCGTCGCGGTGTGGGAGGCCCTCGACCTGGCCGGGGTGATCACCACCCTGCTGCCGGTCTGGAGCCGGGTGAGCTGCCGGCCGCAGCGCAACGCCGTGCACCGGTTCACCGTCGACCGGCACCTGGTCGAGACAGCCGCGAACGCGGCGGGATTCACGCGCCGGGTGTCCCGCCCCGACCTGCTGCTGCTCGGAGCCCTGTTCCACGACATCGGCAAGGGTTCGCCGGGCGACCACAGTCTGGCCGGAGTCGAGATCGTCCATGACCTCGCGCCCCGGCTGGGTTTCCCGGCCGAGGACGTCGAGGTGCTCGCCGCCCTGGTGCGCCACCACCTGCTGCTGCCGGACACGGCCACCCGCCGCGACCTGGACGACCCGAAGACGTTGGACGTGGTCGCCGAGGCCGTCGGCAGCGTCGAGGTCCTCGACCTGCTGGCCGCGATGACCGAGGCCGACGCCCTGGCCACGGGTCCGGCGGCCTGGACCCCGTGGCGGGCCGAGCTGATCGGGAAGTTGGTCGAACGCACCCGGCGGGTGCTCCAGGGCCGCCCGGTGGTGATCCGCTCGCCGTTGTCCGAGGACCAACGGGCGCTGGCCGCAGCCGGTGCGGTGGCGGTCGAGATCGGGACCGCGGATCCGGCCGGAACGCCGGTGACCGTGGTCTCGCCGGACCGCGTCGGCCTGCTCTCGACCGTTGCCGGGGTGTTCAGCATCCACCGGCTCACCGTGCGTTCGGCAGTCACCGAGACCATCGAGGGCGCCGCGGTGACGGTGTGGACGGTCAGTCCGGAGTTCGGCTCTCCGCCGGATGCCGCAGTGCTGCGCAGCGACATCCGGCGCGCGGTGGACGGCACCTTCGACGTGACCGAGCGGCTGGCGCGCCGGGAGGCCGCGTACGTCGCCAAGCCCGGCATCGCGGTGCCCGCTCCGACCGTCACCGTCGTGCCCGGCGCCTCGGAGACGGCCACCGTGCTCGAGATCCGCGCCCACGATCGACCCGCGCTGTTGTTCCGACTGGCCCGGGCGGTGTCCGCGACCGAGGTCGACATCCGTTCGGCCAAGGTCGCCACCTGGGGTGCCGAGGCCGTCGACGTGTTCTACGTGGTCGACCCGGCCACCGGCGAACCGCTCGACGCGGACCGCGCCGCCGCGGTCGCCAAGACGGTGCTGGCTGCCCTGGAGTGACCGACCGGTCGTAGTGGCCGCGCCGGATAGGCTGGACGGGATAGGTTCCCGGCTCCTAAGGACCGCCCCACCGTGTTCGACACCCTGTCCGACCGCCTTGCCGCGACGTTCAAGAACCTGCGCGGCAAGGGGAAACTGTCCGAGGCCGACATCGATGCCACGGCGCGGGAGATCCGCATCGCGCTGCTCGAGGCAGACGTCGCCCTGCCGGTCGTGCGCGGGTTCATCGACGCGGTCAAGGAACGCGCCCGCGGCGCGGAGGTCAGCGGGGCGCTGAACCCGGCCCAGCAGGTCATCAAGATCGTCGACGACGAGCTCGTCCGGATCCTGGGCGGGGAGACCCGGCGGCTGCGGTTCGCCAAGACCTCGCCGACCGTGATCATGCTCGCCGGTCTGCAGGGTTCCGGTAAGACGACGCTGGCCGGCAAGCTCGCGAAGTGGCTGGTCGACCAGGGCCACACCCCGATGCTGGTCGCGGCCGACCTGCAACGGCCGAACGCGGTGCAGCAGCTGCAGATCGTCGGTGAGCGGGCTGGGGTGTTCACCTACGCTCCGCAGCCCGGCAGCGGGGTCGGCGACCCGATCCAGGTCGCCAAGGACTCGATCCTCGAGGCCCGCCGCCGTCAGCACGACATCGTCATCGTCGACACCGCCGGCCGGTTGGGCATCGACGCGGAGATGATGAAGCAGGCCGCCGACATCCGCGACGCGGTCAACCCCGACGAGATCCTCTTCGTCGTCGACGCGATGATCGGCCAGGACGCGGTCACCACCGCGCAGGCCTTCCTCGACGGCGTCGGCTTCGACGGTGTCGTGCTCACCAAGCTCGACGGCGATGCCCGCGGCGGCGCGGCCCTTTCCGTCGCCAGCGTGACGGGCCGTCAGATCATGTTCGCGTCCAACGGTGAGAAGCTCACCGACTTCGACGCGTTCCACCCCGAGCGAATGGCCTCCCGCATCCTCGGCATGGGCGACATGCTCACGCTGATCGAGCAGGCCGAGAAGCACTTCGAGGCCGATCAGGCCGAGAAGATGGCCAACAAGCTGCTCAAGGGCGGCAAGGGCAACGAGTTCACCCTCGAGGACTTCAAGCAGCAGATGCTCCAGGTCCGCAAGATGGGCTCGCTGCAGAAGATCTTCGGGATGCTCCCCGGGATGGGGGAGCTCAAGGACCAGCTCAACCAGGTCGACGACAAGGATCTCGACCGGGTCGTCGGGATCATCAACGGCATGACCCCCGCCGAGCGCGAGGACCCGAAGATCATCAACGGATCGCGGCGGCAGCGCATCGCCAAGGGCTCCGGGGTCGAGGTCGGCGAGATCAACTCGTTGGTCGAGCGGTTCTTCGAGGCCCGCAAGATGATGCAGCAGATGGCCGGCGGGCTCGGCGCGATGGGTGGCATGGGCGGACTCGGCGGGCTGCGCGGCGGCGGCAAGAAGTCGCGAGGCAAGATGGCCGCGCCGTCCAAGGGCAAGGCCGGCAAGGCCCGCAGCGGAAACCCGGCCAAGCGCGCGCAGCAGATCGCCGACGCGGAGGCCGCCGCTGCCGGTGTGCTGCCGCAGTTGCCGCAGGGCTTCGAGCTCCCGGCGGAGTTCAAGGACCTCATGCCCCCCGAGCACAAGTAGGCGACGGCCACGATGACCGAGGCCCTGCACGTGCGTGGGGTGCGCCTGCCCGACGCCGAGGAAGTCGACCTGTGGATCCGCGACGGCCGGGTCACCTACGACCCGGTGCCCGGCGCGACCACCGTCGCGCAGGGCTGGATCCTGCCGGGGCTCGTCGACATGCACTGCCACGTCGGGCTCGACCCGGGTGGGCCGGTCGCGCTGGAACTGACGGAGCGTCAGGCTCTCGACGAACGCGAGGCCGGGGTCCTGCTGCTGCGCGACGCCGGTTCGCCGGCCGACACCCGGTGGATGGACGACCGCGCCGATCTGCCGAAGATCGTGCGGGCCGGTCGGCACATCGCCCGGCCGCGGCGTTACCAGCGCAACTTCGCCGTCGAGGTCGAACCCGGGCAGTTGGCCGCCGAGGTGATTGTCCAGGCCGACCGTGGCGACGGCTGGGTGAAGATCGTCGGCGACTGGATCGAGCGCGAGGTCGGCGACATGACCCCGCTGTGGCAGGCCGAGGAACTGGCCGGCGCGGTTGCCACGGCGCATCGGGCCGGGGTGCGGGCGACCACCCACGTCTTCGGCCGGCAGGCGTTGGCCGACGCGTTGGTGGCGGGCTTCGACTGCATCGAGCACGGCACCGGCCTCGACGACGAGTTGACCGCCGCCATGGCGGCGGCCGGCACCGCACTGGTGCCCACGCTGGTCAACGTCGAGGAGAACTTCCCGGGCATCGCCGACTCCGGGGAGGCCAAGTTCCCCGCCTACGCCGCCCACATGCGGCGCCTGTGGGCCGGGGCCGGCGACCGCATCCGGGTCGCGCACGAGGCCGGCGTCCCGATCTACGTCGGCACCGATGCCGGCGGGGTGATCGCGCACGGCCGGATCATCGACGAGATCGCCGCGTTGGTCCGCGCCGGGCTGCCCGCCGAGTACGTCGTCGGGGGCGCGTCCTGGCGCGCCCGGGAGTACCTGGGCCGGCCCGGGCTGGCGGAGGGCGACCCGGCGGACCTGATCGTCGTCGCGGCCGACCCGCGCAAGGAGCCGCACACGCTGCGCGCCCCGGTCCGCATCGTCCTGCGCGGCGTTGTCACCCGCTGACCCACCCACTGACCCCACTTCTGCTGCCTGTCCCACGTATCGCAGGCCGCTGATACGTGGGACAGGCAGCACAAGTCGAGTGGAGTGGGGGCGCGGCGGGGGAGGCTGGTAGCCTCTTGCGGCGACCGCGCCGGCCCGGGCCCTCTCACCCGTGCGCTGCGTGGCGAACCGGGCTCGAGCGGCTGGTACCCCACCCAGACGTCCGCGCCCACCGATGTGGAAATCAGGAGAACCCGGACCAGTGGCAGTCAAGATCAAGCTGAAGCGCATGGGCAAGATCCGCGCGCCGTACTACCGCGTCGTCATCGCCGACTCGCGCACCAAGCGCGACGGTCGGGCGATCGAGGAGATCGGTAAGTACCACCCCACCGAGCAGCCGTCGCTGATCAACATCGACACCGAGCGGGCCCAACACTGGCTGAAGGTCGGCGCCCAGCCCACCGAGGCTGTCATGGCGCTGCTGAAGGTCACCGGCGACTGGCAGAAGTTCAAGGGGCTGCCCGGTGCCGAGGGCACGCTGAGGCACCCCGAGGCCAAGGTCCGCCAGGGCGGGGTCGCGTTCGTGGCGACCGGCCTGGACTCGAGCAAGGGCGCGAAGTCCGCGGCCCCCAAGGCCAAGGCCGAGGAACCGGCCCCTGCCGTGGCCGTCGCGGAGCCGGTCGCCGAGGCGGCGCCCCAGGCTGCACCCCAGGCTGCACCCGAGGCGACGGAGGCACCGGTTGCCGGCGAGGCCTGACGCGATGCTCGAGGAGGTCCTCGAGCATCTGGTCCGGGGGATCGTCGAGCACCCGGACGACGTCCGGGTGCGGGAACGCACCCAGCGCACCGGCAAGGTGCTCGAGGTCCGGGTCCACCCCGACGACCTCGGCAAGGTGATCGGTCGCTCGGGCCGCACCGCCACCGCGCTGCGCACGGTGCTCAGCGCGTTGGGCGGGCGCAGTGTCCGCATCGACCTGGTCGACCAGCACGGCCGCTGACGGGTCGACACCCGTGGATGTGGTGGTCGGCCGGATCGGCCGGCCGCACGGGGTGCGGGGCGAGGTCACGGTCGAGGTCCGCACGGACTCTCCGGAAGTGCGATTCGCTCCGGGCACAGTGCTGGGCACCGATCCGGCGCGATCCGGTGGACTCGAGGTGGCCGGCGTCCACTGGCACAGCGGGCGCCTGCTGCTGTCGTTCGACGGCGTCGTCGACCGCACCGGGGCCGAGTCGTTGCGCGGGCTCCTGCTGACCGCCGTCATCGCCGACGACGAGCGCCCGGAGGACCCGGAGGAGTTCTACGACCACCAGTTGGTCGGCCTGACGGCGCGCACCGTCGCCGGCGACCTCGGGCAGGTCGCCGAGGTGCTGCACCTGCCCGCCCAGGACGTCCTCGTGGTCCGCACGGCTGCCGGCCGCGACGTGCTGGTGCCGTTCGTGAGCGAGATCGTGCCCGAGGTCGATCTGGCCGCCGGGACACTGCGGGTCGACCCGCCCGCCGGCCTGCTCGACGACGCCGCGCCGGACTGACACGCGATGCGGATCGACGTCATCACGATCTTCCCGGCCTACACCGAGCCGTTGCGGCTCTCGCTGTTGGGCAAGGCCGAGCGCACCGGTGCGGTGCAGATCGCCACCCACGACCTGCGCGACTGGACCACCGACGTGCATCGCACGGTCGACGACACCCCCTACGGCGGTGGCGCCGGGATGCTGATGCGCCCCGAGCCGTGGGGCGCGGCCCTGGACGACGTGCTGGCCGGGGAACCGGCGGGCCCGGGCGCGCGAGCCCGGCTGATCGTGCCCACCCCGGCCGGGCGGCCGTTCGACCAGGCGCTGGCCGCCGAGTTGGCCGGCGCACCGTGGCTGGTCTTCGCCTGCGGTCGGTACGAGGGCATCGACGCCCGCGTGGCCGAGCACGCCGGCAACCGCCCCGAGGTCAGCGGCGTCGACGAGATCTCCATCGGCGACTACGTGCTGTCCGGCGGCGAGGTCGCCGCGCTGGTGATCGTCGAGGCCGTCTCGCGACTGCTGCCCGGCGTACTGGGCAACCCGGACTCCCTGGTCGAGGAGTCGCACGCGGCCGGTCTGCTGGAGTACCCCGGCTACACCAAGCCCGCGCTCTGGCGCGAGTTGCCGGTGCCGGACGTGCTGCGCTCGGGTGACCACGGCGCGATCGCGCGATGGCGGCGCGATGCCTCGCTGGCCCGAACCGCGCGGGTTCGTCCGGACCTGATCGGCCGCCTGTCCCCGGCGCAGTGCGACGCGAAGGACCGCGCCGCATTGGCGGCGCAAGGTTGGACACCCGGGCCGGACGGTCGGTTTCTCCCCGTGGACGAGGCTGTGGCAGACTGAGCGCTTGCCTCGGGCGGCTACCGCCCGCATTCCGCCACCGTGTCGCTGCGGCGAGTACAGAGATGGACCTGAAGCCATGCACACCCTCGACGACGTCGATGCCGCCTATCTGCGTTCTGACGTCCCGGCGTTCCGCCCCGGCGACACCCTGAAGGTCCACGTCCGGGTCGTGGAGGGCAACCGGTCCCGGATCCAGGTTTTCCAGGGCGTGGTGATCCGACGTCAGGGCAGCGGCCTGCGCGAGACCTTCACGGTCCGCAAGGTCAGCTTCGGTGTCGGCGTCGAGCGGTCGTTCCCGGTGAACACGCCGTCGATCGACCGGATCGAGGTCGTCAGCCGTGGCGACGTGCGCCGCGCGAAGCTGTACTACCTCCGCGACCTGCGCGGCAAGAAGGCCAAGATCAAGGAGAAGCGCGAGCAGGTCGTCGGCCGCTGAGACACCGGGCGAGCCGGGCATCGCGTGAGGCAGGCGTAGATACGCTTTGCCCGCGATGGACGCTGACGGTCAGGACTCGAATCTGCTTGATCTGACGCCGCCGTCCGCGCCGGCCGAGCAAGCCTCGGACGGTCCGGCCGCGCCCCGGCGTCGTTCGCATCGACTCCGCCGGGCCACGCCGCGTCCGGAAACCCCGCGCCGCCGCGGAACTCGCGCCCAGTTGCGTGGCAAACGTAGACGCCGCATCAGACGCTTCCAACTGGTCGGGCTGGCCGCGTCCCTGCTGCTGATGGTCAGCGTCCGCGCGTGGGCCGTCGAGGCGTACTTCATCCCGTCGCCGTCGATGGAGGCGACACTTGCGGTCGGCGACCGGGTCCTGGTCGACAAGCTGTCCTACCGGTTCGGGGGCCCGCAACGCGGGCAGGTGGTTGTTTTCGACGGGGCGGACAGTTTCGACCCCGCGTCGGCGACACATCACGGATTCTGGAATCGCGTGCTCAGCCTGATCGGCGCCTCGACCGACGAGGACGACTTCATAAAGCGAGTCATCGGGGTCCCGGGCGATCGGGTGCAGTGCTGCGATGATCAGGGACGCCTGTTGATCAACGGCGTGCCCGTGTCGGAGGAGTACCTGTACCCCGGCGACGTACCTTCCCTCGAGAGGTTCGATGTCATGGTTCCGCCCGGACGGCTCTGGGTGATGGGCGACCATCGCAGTCGGTCGGCCGACTCCCGCGCCCATCTGGGCGACCCGGGCGGCGGTACGGTGCCGATCGACCGAGTCGTGGGTCGGGCGGTGGCGATCGTGTGGCCGTTGCGCCACTTCGCACGACTGCCGATCCCCGCGGGCTTCGAGAGGCTGGCGCATTGATGCAAGAGGAGCCCGAGTCGGAACGCCCGCAGGAGGATTCTCCCGGTATGGAACACCCGCACGTCCCGGACCCGACCGAGCCGCACGGGGAGCCGTCCGCATTCGGGCGACCGTCGAGTGATCCGTCGCCGTTCGCGCGGCCGACCGAGCCATCCGCATTCGAGCCGTCCGCGTTCGAGCCGTCCGCGTTCGAGCCGTCGGCGTTCGACCCGTCGACGTTCGGGCAGTCGCCCGTGCCGCCACCTGCGTCCGACGAACCTCCGCTGCCGCCCCGGCCCGTCCAGCGTCGGCTGGTCCGCCGCGAGGAGGAGCTGCCGCCGGAGCTGGCCCCGGGCGAGCGCAAGGAGGTCGGGCGGTCCTCCAGCCTGTTGCGGGAACTGCCGATCCTGGTGTTCGTCGCGCTCGCGCTGGCGCTGCTGATCAAGACGTTCCTGGTGCAAGCGTTCTACATCCCGTCCGACTCGATGCAGAACACGCTGCTTGTCGGCGACCGCGTGCTCGTCAACAAGTTCTCCTCGCACTTCGGCACCCCGAAGCGCGGTGAGGTCATCGTGTTCCGCGACCCGGGCACCTGGCTCAACGAGGAGCACACCGCAAGCTCCGGCAATGCAGTGCTGCGTGGGTTGAAGGATGTCTTCGTGTTCGTCGGCCTGCTGCCATCGGACAACGAGAAGGACCTGATCAAGCGGGTCGTCGGTGTCGGCGGTGACCACGTCGCGTGCTGCACCAACGGCAAGGTGACCGTCAACGGCGTCCCGCTCGACGAGACCGCCTACCTGTACCGGAACCCGCAGACCGGCGTGCAGGATGCGCCCTCGGACCGGCCGTTCACGGTCACCGTGCCGCCGAATCGCCTGTGGGTCATGGGCGACCACCGCGAGGTCTCGGCCGACTCCCGACTGCACATGAACGAGCCCGGCAACGGCACGATCGCCGAGGACCGGGTCGTCGGCCGGGCGTTCGTGCTCGTCTGGCCGCTGTCGCGGTGGGCCTCGATGTCGATCCCGGAGACGTTCAAGCAGAAGTCGATCGACGGCGCCGCGCTGACCACCTCGGCCATCGGCATCGCGACCTTGGTCCCGTTGGCGATCGTGCGGCGGCGCCGGTACGGCCTGCTGGTCGACGACGAGGCGCCGGCAGACGAACCGGTCGCGGAAACCGGCTGAGCCCAGGCACCACGGCCGATGCGTCCATCCCGGTTCCGCGTCCCGGCAGAGGCCGGGCTCTACGGCTACGAGCGAGCCCTGGCCCGCTCCGGCCTGGCCCCGGTGGCCGGGGCCGACGAGGCCGGACGGGGGGCCTGCGCCGGGCCGTTGGTCGCGGCCGCGGTGATCCTGGCGCCGGGCCGTCGCGGCGAGATCGCCGACCTGGCCGACTCGAAGCTGCTCACCCCGGCCGTCCGGGAGCAGGTCCACGAGCGGGTGCTGGCCCGGGCGCTGGCGGTCGCCATGGTGATCGTCCCGCCGGGGGAGATCGACAAGGTCGGCCTGCATCGGTGCAACCTCGCCGCGCTGCGCCGGGCGCTGGCGCAGCTGGCCGAACCGCCTGCCTACGTGCTGACCGACGGGTTCGCGGTAGCCGGGCTGGGGGTGCCGGGCCTGGCGATCTGGAAGGGCGATCAGGTCAGTGGCTGCATCGCCGCGGCCTCCGTCGTCGCGAAGGTCACCCGGGACCGCATCATGCGCGACCTCGACGAGCACTACCCCCAGTACGGCTTCGCGGGCCACAAGGGGTACGTGACCCCGGAGCACAGCGCCGCGCTGGACCGGCACGGCCCCTGCCCGGAGCATCGGCACTCGTACGTGAACGTGGCCGCGGTGGCCGGCCGGGCACTCGGGCCGGGGTTCGGGGAGAATGACCTGGAAAGCGTCGATGCTTGAGGAGTGGAGCAAAACGTGAGCGAGCTTGCGAGCGAACCAGCAAGCAGAGCAGCGTTGCGCTCATGCCCGGACCGAGCTTGCGAGGCCCGGGCGTGAGCGCCGAGGATCTCGAGAAGTACGAGACCGAGATGGAGCTCCAGCTCTACAAGGAGTACCGCGATGTCGTCGGGCTGTTCACCTACGTGGTCGAGACCGAGCGGCGCTTCTACCTTGCCAACAAGATCGACATCACCGAGCACAGCGACTCGGGCGAGACGTACTTCCAGGTCGTGATGAGCGACGCATGGGTCTGGGACATGTACCGGCCCGCGCGCTTCGTGAAGAACGTCAAGGTGGTCACGTTCAAGGACGTGAACATCGAGGAACTTGCCAAGGCCGACCTGACCCCGCCGGAGGGCTGACCCGCCGGGTCAGTGTTCCAGGCTCGTCACCAAGATCAGTCGGCTGTCCACAGCCGGATCTTGTCCACAGGCGCCGTCTCGGCTCCTCCGGCCGCGGCCGCTGCAGAACAAGCTGCACCCGGAGGTGGTTCGGGTGCGGGCGGAGGATGCGCTGGGTCGCTACGGCGAGCACGTCGCCGAGCGGTTCCTGATCGAGGCGGGTTGCGTCGTGCTGGCGCGCAACTGGCGGTGCTCGGTCGGTGAGATCGACCTGGTCCTGCGTGACGGCGACACCGTGGTGATCTGCGAGGTCAAGACCCGGCGCGGCGACGAGTACGGCGGCCCGTTCGCCGCGGTCGGGCCGGACAAGGTCGCGCGGTTGCGGCGCCTGGCCGCGTGCTGGGTCGAGGCCCACGGGCCGGCCGGCGACGTGCGGTTCGACGTGGTCGGGGTGTGGGCGCGTCCCCGCGGTGCCGCTCGGGTCGAGCACCTGCGCGGTGTGGCATGAGCGTGGCGGTCCGGTGATGGGGCTCGCGCGGGGTTGGTCGGTTGCGTTGGCGGGGGTCACCGG
>DATASX010000047.1 GCA_036269075.1 Sporichthyaceae bacterium | reverse complement strand
ATGGCCCAGCGCGATCGCGCCGCCGTTGACGTTGACCCGGTCGTCGTCGAGGCCGAGGTTCTCGCCCGAGGCGATGCCGACGGACGCGAAGGCCTCGTTGATCTCGATCAGGTCGAGGTCGGCCGTCGTGAGGTTCTCCTTGGCCAGGGCGGCCCGGATCGCGTTGGCCGGTTGCAGCTGAAGCGAGGAGTCCGGCCCGGCCACCGAGCCGTGGGCGCCGATCTCGGCGATCCAGCTCAGCCCCAGCGAACGCGCCTTGTCCTTGCTCATCACGACGACCGCTGCCCCGCCGTCGGAGATCTGGGAGGCCGTGCCCGCGGTGATCGTGCCGTCCTTGCGGAAGGCCGGCGGCAGCTTGCCCAGCGACTCGGCGGTGGTGTCGCCGCGGATGCCCTCGTCGTCGGTGAACACGATCGGTTCGCCGCGGCGTTGCGGGATCTCGACCGGGACGATCTCCTCGGCGAACAGCCCGTTCTTGGCCGCGGTGGCCGCACGCTGGTGGGAGCGGGCCGCGAACGCGTCCTGCGCCGCCCGGGTGATCGAGCCGTTGTGATTCTCCGTCAGTTCACCCATCGGGACGTCGGTGAAGGCGTCCCAGAGGCCGTCGTAGGCCATCGCGTCGACGAGCTTCGTGTCGCCGTACTTGAACCCGCTGCGGGACTTGGGCAGCAGGTGCGGGGCATTCGTCATGGACTCCATGCCGCCGGCCACGATCGTGTCGAACTCGCCGGCCCGGATCAGCTGGTCGGCCAGCGCGATCGCGGTCAGCCCGGACAGGCAGACCTTGTTGATCGTCAGCGCGGGGACGTTCATCGAGATGCCGCCGGCCACCGCGGCCTGGCGGGCGGTGATCTGCCCGGCGCCTGCCTGCAGCACCTGGCCCATGATCACGTACTGCACGTCGGCGGCGGGCACCTGCGCCCGGGCCAGCGCGCCTGCGATTGCCTTGCCGCCCAGCTGCGCGCCCGTGAAGTCCTTGAGCGAACCCAGGAGACGACCCATCGGGGTGCGGGCGCCGGCGACGATGACCGAACCTGACATTTGGTTGCACCTCCAGGCACGTGGCGGCCGGCTGCCGCCCCGCGTGCCACCATAACCACCGCAGCGTCCGTATCCGTTCCCCCGGGGAGGCCAGATGATCAACCGCATCGATCACGTCGGGATCGCGGTGCGTGATCTCGACGCAGCGATCGCGTTCTACGGGCGCACGTTCGGCATGACCGTGGTCCACGAGGAGGTCAACGAGGAGCAGGGCGTCCGAGAGGCGATGCTCGCCGTCGGCACCTCGGGCTCCTGCATCCAACTGCTCGCGCCGCTGTCGCCGGACTCCACGATCGGCAAGTTCCTCGACAAGAACGGCGAGGGCATCCAGCAGGTCGCCTACGGCGTGGACGACATCGACGCGACCTCGGCGCACCTGCGCGACGTCGGCGTGCGGCTGCTCTACGACGCCCCGAAGCGCGGCACCGCGAATTCGCGGATCAACTTCGTGCACCCCAAGGACGCCGGCGGTGTGCTCATCGAACTCGTCGAGGCTGCGGCGGACCCGCACTCACACTGAGTTCGTCCTGGACGACTCGACCTCAGCGGCGTGCTCGCTGCGGTGCTTATGGAAGTGCCGGAAGGCCAGGAAGCCCACGACGATCACCGCGGCGGCCATCGCGCCGCCGCGGCCGGCGACGCTCTCCACCTTCTTGTACGAGTTGCCCGCCGCGTAGCCCAGCAGCACGAACGTCGTCCCCCAGATCACGCCGCCGGCGACGTTGAACACCGCGAACTTGCGGTACGGCATCCGTGCCATGCCCGCCAGGATCGGCATCGCCGAGCGGAAGAACGACAGGAACCGCGCCAGGAACACGGCCATGCCGCCGCGCCGGTCCAGGAAGGCCATCGCCTGGCCGATCCGCCGCTCGTAGCGGGCCAGGACTCGCAACCGGAGCAGCCGCGGGCCGAACCGGCGACCGATCTCGTACCCGACGCAGTTGCCGGCAACCGCAGCGACCACCACGACCAGCACCACGACCGAGACATGAGCGTGTCCGGAGGACGACAACGCGCCGGCCACGATCGCCGCGGTCTCCCCCGGCAGCAGCAGACCGGCGTACTCCACGGCCACCAGCAACCCGACGATCAGATAGAGCCAGCCCTGGTTCAGGTTCTGGAGGTGATCGGTCATGGCGCCCACACCCCGCAGTCTTTCGCAACCCGACCCCTACTCGCCGGTAGCACCCACTGATACCTTGCCCGGCATGCAGCAGATTCTGGATGCCATCCAGGCACAGGACGCCGCGGCCGTTGCCGCTTGCACCGTCCCGAAGTCATACCGTGCGGTCACCGTCCATGCGGACGAGACGACCATGTTCGCGGGCCTGACCACGGCCGAGAAGGACCCGCGCCGCAGCCTGCACGTCGAGGAGGTCCCGACCCCGGAACTCGGGCCGGGTGAGGCGCTGGTGGCCGTCATGGCCTCGGCGATCAACTACAACACGGTGTGGACCTCGATCTTCGAGCCGCTGCCCACGTTCGGATTCCTGCAGCGCTACGGCCGGCTTTCCGAGCTCACCAAGCGCCACGACCTGCCCTACCAGGTCATCGGTTCGGACCTGGCCGGCGTGGTGCTGCGCACCGGCCCGGGCGTGAGCAAGTGGAAGGCCGGCGACCGCGTCGTCGCGCACTGTCTGTCCGTCGAGCTCGAGGACGCCGCCGGGCACGACGACACGATGCTCGACCCCCAGCAGCGCATCTGGGGCTTCGAGACCAACTTCGGCGGCCTGGCCGACATGGCCCTGGTCAAGGCCAACCAGCTGATGCCGAAGCCGGAGCACCTGACCTGGGAGGAGGCCGCCTGCCCGGGCCTGGTCAACTCGACGGCCTACCGGCAGCTGGTCTCGCACAACGGCGCGAACATGAAGCAGGGCGACGTCGTGCTGATCTGGGGCGCGTCGGGCGGCCTGGGCTCCTACGCCACCCAGATGGCGTTGACCGGTGGCGCGATCCCGGTCTGCGTCGTCTCTTCTCCGGAGAAGGCCGCGATCGTGCGCTCGATGGGCGCCGATCTGGTCATCGACCGCTCCGCGGAGGCCTTCAAGTTCTGGAAGGACGAGGCGAACCAGGACGTCAAGGAGTGGCAGCGCCTCGGCGCCCGGATCCGCGAGCTGACCGGCGGTGAGGACGTCGACATCGTCTTCGAGCACCCCGGCCGGGAGACCTTCGGCGCCAGTGTCTACGTCACCAAGCGTGGCGGCACGATCGTCACGTGCGCATCCACCTCCGGGTTCATGCACCAGTACGACAACCGCTACCTGTGGATGCACCTCAAGCGCATCCTCGGCTCCCACTTCGCCAACTACCGTGAGGCCTGGGAAGCCAACCGGCTGATCGACAAGGGCCTGATCCACCCCACCCTCTCCAGGGTCTACCCCCTCACCGAGACCGGCCAGGCCACCGTCGATGTCCACCGCAACATGCACCAGGGCAAGGTCGGCGTGCTGTGCCTGGCGCCGGAAGAGGGCATGGGCGTCACCAACCCCGAGAAACGCGCCCGCCACGAAACAGCCATCAACCGGTTCCGCAACAAATGACCACAGCGTGAGTGACCACAGCGTGCATTGACGGACTCAGTTCGTCCGAAATGTGCAGGTCTGTGCGGCCTTCGGGCGGCCCACCGGGACCTCGGTAGATCACAACGACCTGAATCGGGTCGCCGACCGTGGCACGATTTCCCGCATGGCCGCCGACCCGCCGACCGGTGACGCGACGCCACCGGCCAATTGGGGAACCCGGTTCGACACCACGTTGCGTGGCTACGACCGGGTCCAAGTCGACCGGCACGTCGAGGAACTTGCCCAGCGGGTGGCCGTGCTGCGCAGCGCCGTGGCCGCCGCGGAGGCCGCGGCCCGAGCCGCCCAGACCCAGTCCGCCTCGCTCATCGACGAGATCGTCGAGTTGCAGACGCGGTTGACGGTCGCCGAGCGACAGTCCGCGGTGCCCGTCGACAGCGCCGAGCGGATCATGGTCATGGCGCAGATGACCGCCGACTCACTACGCGCCGAGGCCGCCACCGACGCCGCTCGGATCCGGCGAGAGGCCATCGCCTCGCTCGAGGCGGCCCAGCGGCAACACGCCGAGATCCTGCAGTCTGCGGCGGTCGAGAAGGCCGCCATCCTGGCCGAGGCGCGGCAGACGGCGGTCGCGCTGGCCGAGGCAGGCAAGGCCACCGCGGAGGCCCGCCGCGCCGAGGGCCTCTCCTCCCGGAAACGCGCTGAGCAGGCCGCCCGCAAGGAGGCGGAGCAGATCACCGCCGATGCCCGGGCCCGGCTGGCGAACCTCGAGACCCTGGTCCGTGTCCGCGCGGCCGCCGCCGAGCACGCCGGATTCGGGATCGCGACCCGGGCCCACGCGCGGTCGGGGGAGTCGGCGGCCCGGATCCGGAGCAAGGCCCAGCAGGTGCTGGCCTCGGCCCGGGCGCAGGCCGAGGAGCTGCTGGCGGCCGCCGAACTCGTGCGGGCCGGTGCCGCGGAGGACCGGGCCGCGGCGGCGAAGGTGCGGGCCGACGCGACGGATTACGCCGAACAGCGCGCCCGCGAGGCGACTGCGGCGGCCTTGGCGGCCGAGAAGGGCGAGCTCGCCGAGCTACGCAGACGATCAGTGGAGATGATCGTCGAGTTCGAGGAGACCGAACGGGCGCTACGGGCGGTCGAGGACGAGCGGCGGCGGATGATCACCGGGCGGCTCGAGGTCTACCGGCACCTCACGGACGTCCAGTTGGCGCTGACGGCGCTCGTCGAGGATGCCGAAGCGGCTGCCGCAGACGCCGCTGGGGTGACTGCCCCCGCGTCTCCCCCGCCCCAGCCGCCACCCGGGGTCACCCTTCCGACACCGTCGCGACCGAGCTCGCCCGGTACCGCCGCGGGCAGCGCGGCGTCGCGGCCGTGGTCGGGCATTCCCGACCCGGACGACTTCGTGGCCGAGCCTACGGCGGTGCTCCCGACGATCGGCGCCACGCACGGCAAGATCTTCCGGAGCGACGACGAATGAGCGGCTTTCCGTTGCGGTGCCGCAGATTTCGTCCATCTGGGGAAACGTCGGGCACGTCGCAGGGCAGAGGGATGCAGAACGTGGTATCGGTGTCCATGAAGAATGCAGATAGGGCGCGGGATCGCGGGCCGCTCTGCAACGATGGGTGCCAGTCGATCACAAGAGATGACCAACAATGAACCGAGGACCGGTGTCGCGATGGCGATGAACGAAACCCCACCTGCATTCGACATCGTGCTGCGTGGGTACGAGCGGCGGCAGGTCGACGAGCACCTGGCGGCGCTGGTGAACGAGCGCATGAGCGCCGAACGTCGCGTCGCAGACCTGGAACAGCACCTGACCCGCGTCCGCAAGGAGTACGAGGCCGGCGGCGACCAGAGCCAGCCCTCCTACGCCTCATTGGGTGCCCGCGTTCAGAAGATCCTCGCGCTGGCCGAGGAGGAGGCGCGCGACGTCCGCTCGGAGGCGCAGGCCCTCAGCGAGCAGACCCGCTCCCAGGCGGCCACGGACGTCGACCAGATCCGCAAGCTCGGCGAGGACGACGCGCAGCGCCGCAAGGCCGCTGCCGAGCTCTCCTGCGTCCAGATCATGGAGAACGCGCACAACGAGAGCGAGCGCATCCGGGCCGAGGCCGAGTCCGAGGCCTCGGGGAAGATGTCCAGTGCCGAGAAGGTGATCGAGGAGGCGCGCGCCAAGGCCGCCCAGATCGCCACCGAGGTCGAGGCCAAGCTGGCCAAGCGCCGCGAGCAGGCCGAGCGCGACATGGCCGCCCGGCAGGAGGTCGCCGACGCTCGGCTGGCCGAGACCGGCTCCAAGGCCGACCAGATCCGCACCGAGGCGCAGAAGATGCGCGACGACGCGGAGGCCCGCGCCAAGCAGCTGCTCGAGGCGGCTCGCCGCGAGGCCGAGGACCTGGTCACCGATGCCCGCTCGAAGGCCGACCGGATGCGCATGGAGTCCGAGCGCGACCTGGCCGCCCTGACCCACCGGCGCGACAGCATCAACGCCCAGCTGTCCAACGTGCGCGAAATGCTGGCGACCCTCACCGGGTCGGCCGCAAATCTCATCGAGAGCGGCGGCAGCTCGCCGGCCGCGGGCCCGAGCGGGAACATGCCGACCCAGCCCGGCCCGGCCGCGGCGCCGACCATGCCGCAGCAGGCGCCGATGCAGAACATCGAGAACGGCTCCTCGCCCAGCTAGTGGCCCACAGCTCCGCCAGGGGCGGCACCCGATCGGGTGCCGCCCCTTCGCGTTGCCCCCCGATCGCCACTTCTGCTGCCTGTCCCACCCATCCTCCGCATCGGACAGGTGGGACAGGCAGCAGAAGTCGGGGGAATTGCTCAGCGCCCGCCGGGTGGGTGCCGGCGGTTGCGGGCGGCCCAGCAGGAGGCGTGCCAGTGCCGGCGGTCCGTGCCGTCCCCCTCGGCGCTCCAGGCCACCACGTGCGGCGTGCCGCCCGGGATCTCCTGGCCGCAGCCTGGACACCGGTATGCCTTCAGCGCGCTCGCCCCGGTGAGCCGGCGGACGTACCAGTTCCCGTCCGGGTGCTGCTCGTAGTCGGTCCCGTCAGTGCTTGTTGCGGCGGCCGCCGGTGGGCGGGGCCGCTCGGGGCGCGGGTGACGACGGGGCACCGGAGAATTGTCTCGCGCGGCCGCTCGATCAAGAATTGATCACGGCCTGAACGAATCAGGCCGGTGCCCCGTCCTCGTCACAGCAAGCCGGACGGCGTGGGGCCGTCCGCGAGCGCGGCAACAGCCGCCGTCCTGGGGAGACACGCCATGAACGTTCGCCGCACTTTGATTCCGGTCGCAGCCGCCGCGGTGGTCGGCGGGATCGTCACGACCCTGATCATCGGCAACGGCTCGGGCCCGGTGGTCGCGACGGCCACCGACTCGGCGAGCCCGGGCGCGGACACGGTGTCGGTCAGTGGCATCGGGCAGGTGACCGGCACCCCGGACGTGCTGCGCCTGTCGATGGGCGAGCAGGCCACCGGAGCGACCGTCGACGCGGCGCTGAACCAGGCGAACTCCGACATCAGCAAGGTGACCGCGGCGCTGAAGAAGCACGGCGTCGCGGACAAGGACATCCAGACGTCCGGGTTGAGCATCAACCCGCGCTTCGACCAGAACGGGCAGCACATCACCGGCTACGACGTAACCGAGTCACTCGCCGTCCAGCTGCGCAACCTCAAGGACGCCGGGTCGGCGATCTCCGACGCGACCGCCGCGGGCGGCAACGACACCCGGGTCGACGGGGTGTCCTTCGACATCGAGGACAACGCCGCGCTGCTGAACGCAGCGCGCGATGCAGCATTCGCCGACGCGAAGTCCAAGGCCGAGGAATACGCGAAGCTGTCCGGCCGCAGCCTCGGCAAGGTCAGCCAGATCAGCGAGACCACCGACACCGCACCGCGACCGATCCCCTACGCCATGGCGAAGGCCGCCGCCCCGGCCGCCGCGGACTCCGCGGTCCCGGTCTCGGCCGGCAGCCAGCAGGTCAGCGTCAACACCTCGGTGGTGTGGACCCTCAACTGACACGGGTCACTCGTCGGGGCACGCGTCTAGGATGGGCGCGTGCCCCGATACGAGTACCGCTGCCGCGAGTGCGACCACACGTTCGAGTTGACTCGCTCGATGTCGGCCTCCGGCGAGCCTGCGCCATGCCCGTACGGTCACGACGACACCGTGAAGCTGCTGTCGACCGTCGCCTTCACCGGCGCTCGCGGCGGATCCACGGCAGCCAAGGCCCCGGCCCCGGTCCGCGCCGGTGGCGGCGGATGCTGCGGCGGCGGCTGCTGCGGCTGACCCCGGCGGTCCGCGGATGCGGGCCCGACCACCACCGGGCGCAGTTGCAACCAGCGGTGCGATCCCGGACGCCGGCGCACCACAGCCGTTGCAACTCTGCCCGAGGGTGGTGCCCGCGTCCCGCGTCGGGCCTTAACGCCCCGCGCCTGAGTAGTCGCGGAAGCCGCGGGCGGTCTTGCGGCCCAGGTAGCCGGCCGTGACCAGGTGCTCCAGCATCGGCGCCGGGGCGAAGCCGGACTCGTGGAACTCCTCGAACAGCGTCCGCTGGATCGCCAGCGAGACGTCCAGCCCGACGACGTCGAGCAGATCGAACGGCCCCATCGGCAGCCGGCACCCGACCTTCATCGCCAGGTCGATGTCGTCAGCCGTGGCGTAGTTGGCCTCGAGCATCTTCACCGCGTCGTTGAGGTACGGGAACAGCAATGCGTTGACGATGAACCCAGCGCGGTCCCCGCAGGTCACGTCGACCTTCTTCAACGAGCGGCACAACGCCCGAGACGTCGAGACCACGTCCGGTGCGGTGGCCACGGTGTGCACGACCTCGACCAGTTTCATGATCGTGGCCGGGTTGAAGAAGTGCAGCCCGACGACGTCGGCCGGACGCGAGGTGGCCGCGGCCATCTCGATGACGGGCAGGCTGGAGGTGGTGGTTGCCAGGATCGCGCCAGGCCGGCACACCTCGTCCAGGGCCGCGAACAGCGCGGTCTTGACCCCCAGGTCCTCGACCACGGCCTCGACGACCAGGTCGACCGCGGCCAGGTCGTCCAGCGCGGTGGTGCCCCGGACCCGGGCCAGGGTGGCGTCGCGGTCGGCCTCGGACAGTCGGCCGCGCTGCACCGACTTCTCCAGCGACTTGGCCAACGCGCTGCCCACATTGGCCACCCGCTCGTCGCTGCGGGCCACGTAGATCACCTCGTGCCCGGCCTTGGCGAAGACCTCGATTATGCCGGTGGCCATGGTCCCGGTGCCGACCACGCCGACCGTCCGAACATCACGCTGAAGTGATGGAGCGTCACCCTGACCCGGCGTCAGATCGTCGGCCACCACGGTCGAGGAGCCCGGCCCGTCGTAGCTGTAGAAGCCGCGGCCGCTCTTCCGGCCGAGCAGGCCGGCGGTGATCATCTGCTTGAGGACCGGGGCCGGGGCGTGCACGCGACGGCGACCCTGCCGGTACATCGTCTCGAGGATCTCGTAGGTGATGTCCAGGCCGATCAGGTCGATCAGTGCCAGCGGGCCCATCGGGTAGCCGCAGCCGTACATCATCGCGGCGTCGAGGTCCTCGCGGCTGGCATAACGCGACTCGAACATCGTCGCCGCGTGGTTCAGGTCGCCGAACAGCAGCGCGTTGGTGATGAACCCGGCCTTGTCGCCGCACACCACGGGGGTCATGCCGAGCTTCTCGATGAACACCTTGCAGCCGTCGACCACGGTCGTATCGGTGACCAGCGTCCGCACGATCTCGACGAAACCGATGACCGGTGCCGGGTTGAAGAAGTGCAGGCCGACGACCCGGCGCGGGTTGGCGGTGGCCACCGACAACTCGGTGACCGACAGCGAGGAGGTGTTCGTGGCCAGCACCGTCTCCGGGCCGACGACGCCGTCCAGCGAACGGAACAGCGCGCGCTTGACCTCGAGGTCCTCGGTGACCGCCTCGATCACCAGGTCGACGCCGGCCAGCGCGGCCGGGTCGCTCCCCAGCGCAACCCGGCCGAGGATGGCGGTGCGCTCGCCCGCGTCGAACTTTCCGCCACTGACCGCGCGCGCCGTCGAGGACTCCAGCAGCGCCCGGGCCCGGGCCACCCCGGCGTCGTCCTTCTCGACCGCGACGACCGCCAGGCCGTTGCGGGCGAGCACCTCGACGATGCCCGAGCCCATGATCCCGACGCCGATGACACCGACTGTGCCGAACTCTGCAGCCATTGCGCACTCCTTCGAGTCCCCGCGGACTTCCCGACCAGGCCCGGCGCCACGTTACCGGACAGTAGATTTCACCGACAGGCACATCGCCGACGGGTTCGGCTGCCGTCGTAGGCTGAGTCACCGTGCGCCTCGTGATCGCCCGTTGCTCCGTGGACTACCTGGGTCGGTTGACCGCCCATCTCCCGCCGGCCACGCGCCTGCTGCTGGTCAAGGCCGACGGCTCCGTGCTCGTGCATGCCGACGGCGGTTCGTACAAACCGCTGAACTGGATGTCGCCGCCCTGCACGCTCACCGCGACCGAGGGCGAGTGGACCGTGCTGAACAAGGCCGGCGAGAAGTTGGTGATCCACATCGAGGAAGTGCTGCACGATTCGGAGCACGAACTCGGCGTCGACCCCGGGCTGGTCAAGGACGGCGTGGAGGCGCACCTGCAGAAGCTGCTGTCGGAGAACGCCGAGGTGCTCGGCGCCGGCTGGCGCGTGATCCGCCGCGAGTACCCGACCTCGATCGGCCCGGTCGACCTGCTCTGCAAGGATGCTGACGGAGCGTCAGTTGCCGTGGAGATCAAGCGCCGCGGCGAGATCGACGGCGTCGAGCAGCTCACCCGCTACCTCGACCTGATGAACCGCGACCCGCTGCTGGCCCCGGTCAGCGGGATTTTCGCCGCCCAGGAGATCAAGCCGCAGGCCCGAGTGCTGGCCGAGGACCGCGGCATCCGCTGCGTAGTGCTGGACTACGACGCGCTGCGCGGCATGGACGACGTGGAGAGTCGGCTCTTCTGACCGGCCCGCCCGAACCGACGGCTGCCGAACACGACCGATACTCCTGAGCCGGCCGGCGCGGCGAGCCGCGACCCCCGAGTCACGGCTTTGTTCCGCAGCCTTCGGGCTCAGAGCCCGTTGGCCGCCCGGATGACCTCGACGATGCGTTCCATGATCTCGGTCAGGGCATAATTCTTCGGGGTGAACACCTCGGCCACGCCTTGGGCGCGCAAGCTCGCGGCGTCGCTGTCCGGAATGATGCCGCCGACCACCACGGGCACGTCGGCGGCGCCGGCCTCCTTCAGCCCGCGCAGGATCTCCGGGATCAGTTCCATGTGCGAGCCGGACAGGATCGACAGGCCGACGCAGTGGACGTCCTCCTCGACCGCGGCGGCCACGATCTGCTCGGGCGTCAGGCGGATGCCCTGGTACACGACCTCGAAGCCGACGTCGCGGGCGCGGACAGCGATCTGCTCGGCCCCGTTGGAGTGCCCGTCCAGGCCGGGCTTGCCGACCAGCAGGCGCAGTCGGCGCCCCAACGCGGTGCTGGTGGCCTCCACAGCCGCACGGGCGCGGGCCAGGTTGCCGGCGTCCGCGCTGCCGACCACCCCGCCGACCCCGGTCGGGGCCCGGTACTCACCGAACACCTCACGCAAGGCCCCGGACCACTCCCCGGTCGTCACCCCGACGCGGACGCAGTCCAGCGTCGGATCCATCAGGTTCACGTCGGTCTTGGCCGCGGCGCGCAACGCGTCCAGCGCCTCGGCGACGGCGTCGGGGTCGCGCTGCGCCCGCCAGGCCGTCAGGCTCGCGATCGCGGCGGCCTCGGCCTTCGGGTCGGCGACCTGCACCGCAGCATCAGCATCGGCCAGCAGCGGGTTCGGTTCGGTCTCGGTGAACCGGTTCACCCCGACCACGATCTCGGCCCCGGACTCGATCCGGGCCCGCCGCGCCGCGTGCGAGGCGACCAGCGCGGATTTCAGGTAGCCGGACTCCACCGCGGCGACCACACCACCGACGCGCTCGATCTCGGCCATCTGCTCCAGCGCCGCGGCCACCAACTCGGCGACCTTGGCCTCCACCACCACCGACCCGGTGAACAGGTCCTCGTACTCCAGCAGGTCGGACTCGAAGGCCAGCACCTGCTGGATGCGTAGCGACCACTGCTGGTCCCACGGCCGCGGCAGGCCGAGCGCCTCGTTCCACGCCGGCAGCTGCACCGCCCGCGCCCGCGCCGACCGGCCCAAAGTGACCGCGAGCGCCTCGAGCACGATCCGCTGCACGTTGGTCTCCGGCTGCGACTCGGTCAGCCCCAGCGAGTTGACCTGCACCCCGTAGCGGAAGCGCAGCATCTTCTCGTCGGTCACGCCGTAACGCTCGCGCCCGATCTCCTCCCAGAGCGCCGACATCGCGCGCAGCTTGGCGTGCTCCTCCACGAACTTGATGCCGGCGTTCACGAAGAACGAGATGCGGCCGAAGACGCGCGGGAAGGTCCGGTCGTCGACACGCTCACGGAC
>DATASX010000046.1 GCA_036269075.1 Sporichthyaceae bacterium | reverse complement strand
CTTGACCAGGGGATCGAGGGTGAAGTCGAGCGGCTGCGGGCCCCAGCCGACCTTCGCGATCGCCCCGGCCGGGCGGACAAGCTCGAGGCCCTGCCGCAGCGCCGCGCTCACGCCCGTGGCGTCCACCACGAGGTCGGCGCCCAGGCCGTCGTGCAGGCCCGCCACGACCGCGACCGGGTCCCCGGCGGTCACGTCCACGGTCCGGTGCACGCCCATGAGGCGTGCCTTGTCGAACCGCACGCGGTCGACACCAGTGCCGAGCATGACGACGGTGGCGGCGCCCTGGGCCAGGGCGACTTGCGCCGAGAGCTGGCCGATGGTCCCGGCGCCCTGGATCACCACGAGGTCGCCAGGACGGATCCTTGCCCGCTCGACGAGCGCGTTGTAAGCCACGCAGAAGGGCTCGGTCAGGGCCGCGTGCTCGAACCCGACGCCCTCGGGAATCCGGTGCAGCACCCGCGGCTCGGCCAGGAAGTACTCAGCCATCCCCCCGTCACGGCGCAGTCCGTAGCCCTGCCGGTGCGGGCACAGGTTGTAACGGCCGGAACGGCACAGGGCGCAGACGCCGCAGACCGAAGCGGCCGTCTCGCACACGACGCGGTCGCCCTGCGACCACCCGGTGACGCCTTCACCGACCGCCTCGATGGTCCCGGCCGACTCGTGCCCAAGTGTGACCGGCAGCACGCCTTTCGAGCTCGCGCTCTGGGTGTTGTGCCACATGTGAATGTCCGAGCCGCACACCCCGACCGCCGCGACCTTGACGAGCACGGTGCCCGGCGTGACGTCGGGCACCGGCGTGTCGCGGACCTCCACGGCCTCGCTGTGGTTGGCGTACTTGACGACTGCTCTCATTGGCGCCCTTCGTGACCGTGTTACCCGCCGGGCAGTCGCCCGCGGGCAGAACGACGGCGAGCCCGGCCGCGGGCCAGCTCGCCTAAAAAATGTTCGGATTCACTCAATATTTGATGATAATCTAGCAACATGTGCGGTGACAACGCGGTGGCCCCGTGAGGATCGCGGCCTTCCCCAAGGGGGAACTCGACGCGATGGTGGCAAAACGAACCAAGACCGTCTTCGAGTGGATCAGCGAGGCCAAGCAGGCGCTTCCCGTTGACGGCCTCGAACTGCATACCGGGTTCTTCTGGTCCACGGCCGACGATTTCGTCGAGCGCGTCGGCGAGGCCCTCACGACGGCCGGATTCGAGATGCCGATGATGTGCGCGTCTCCCGACTTCACGCACCCGGACCCGGCGGTCCGGGCCCAGGAGCTTGACCAGCAGGCCCGGTTCATGGCCATCACCCGCCGACTCGGCGGGCCCGGATCGCTTTGCCGGGTCCTCAGCGGCCAGGCCCATCCGGGTGTCTCGGTCGAGCAGGGGCTCGAATGGGCGCGCACCGCGATCGAGTCGCTCCTGCCGGTGGCCCGTGACCTCGGCATCACCGTCGCCATCGAGAACCATTACAAGGCGAGCACCTGGCAGTACCCGGAGTTCGCGCAGCGCGCGGAGGTGTTCCTCGCGCTCGTCGACTCGATCGAGGACCGCACCTGCTTTGGCGTGC
>DATASX010000045.1 GCA_036269075.1 Sporichthyaceae bacterium | reverse complement strand
GTGCGGTTCGACGTGGTCGGGGTGTGGGCGCGTCCCCGCGGTGCCGCTCGGGTCGAGCACCTGCGCGGTGTGGCATGAGCGTGGCGGTCCGGTGATGGGGCTCGCGCGGGGTTGGTCGGTTGCGTTGGCGGGGGTCACCGGTCGGCTGGTGGGGGTGGAGGCGGACGTCGGCCCGGGCCTGCCCGGGTTCGGGCTGATCGGGCTGCCGGACACCGCGTTGTCGGAGGCCCGGGAACGGGTCCGGGCCGCGGTCCAGAACAGCGGGGAGGCCTGGCCGAAGCAGAAGGTCACCGTCTCGATGTCGCCGGCCGATCTGCACAAGCGTGGCGGGGGGTTCGACCTGGTGCTCGCGCTGGTCGTGCTGGCTGCCGCGGGAGCCGTCCCGGAGGACGCGACGGCCGGGATGGTCGTGCTCGGCGAACTCGGCCTCGACGGCAGCGTGCACGGCCTGCGGGGGGTGCTGCCCGCCGTTGCGGCCGTGGGGCGGTCCGGCCTGACCCGGGTCATGGTGCCTGTGGCCAATGTCGGCGAGGCCGGGTTGGTCGACGGCCTCGAGGTGGTCGGCGTCGCCTCGTTGCGGCACGCGCTGGCGGTGCTGCGTGGGGAGCCCGTGCCGGAACCGGTGGAGCGGCTCGGTCCGATGCCGCGTCGCGCGCTCGTGGAGCCGGCAGAGGTGCCGGACCTGGCCGACGTCCGGGGGCAGGCGGAGGCCCGCCGGGCGCTGGAGGTGGCGGCCGCCGGTGGCCACCACGTGTTCTTGCACGGGGCACCCGGGGCGGGTAAGACCATGTTGGCCGAACGGTTGCCCGGCCTGTTGCCGGAGCTGGGCCGGGCCGCGGCCCTGGAGGTCACCGAGATCCATTCGGTGGCCGGTGTGCTGCCGACCGGCGGTGGCTTGGTGACCCGCCCGCCCTACGCGCGACCGCACCACACCGCGACGACGGCTGCCCTGGTCGGCGGCGGTTCCGGAGCACTGCGCCCGGGTGCGGTCTCGTTGGCCCACCGGGGCGTGCTCTTCCTCGACGAGGCACCCGAGTTCCGCGCAGGCGTGCTGGACTGCCTTCGGCAGCCGATGGAAAGCGGGGAGGTGATCATCGCCCGGGCGGCGTTGACCGCGCGGTTCCCGGCAGCGTTCCTGCTGGTGCTGGCCGCCAACCCGTGCCCGTGCGGGAAGGCCGCCGACCTCGGCCGCGGAGGGGGCTGCTCGTGCACCCCGCACGTTCGGCGCCGCTACCGCAGCCGACTGTCCCGGCCCTTGCTGGACCGGATCGACCTGCAGGTCTACGTCGACCGACCCAGCCGGGTGGAACTGATCGGCGCCGCGGACGGTGAGTCCACCGCGACGGTCGCCGAGCGGATCCTGACGGCCCGGCATCGTGCTCTGCATCGGCTCACGGGCACCCCCTGGACGCTGAACGCCCAGGTCCCGTCGCGGGCGCTGCGTCGGGAGTTCCGGGTCGAGGACGCAGCGGTCCGAATCCTCGAGCGGGCGTTGGACGGCGGGTGGTTGTCGGCCCGGGGAATGGACCGGGTGTTGCGGGTTTCGTGGAGCGTGAGCGACCTGGCCGGCAAGCCACGGCCGGGGCCGAGCGAGGTCGGCGCGGCGCTGGCGCTGCGCAGCGGGGTCACCGACGGGTGGGCGGCGTGAGCGAGCTTGCCAGTGAGCGAATGGACCAGGAGGAGCGCGAGGCGCGGGCCCTGCTGACCCGGATCGCCGAACCCGACGAACCCGCACTCGGCGGCCTGGTCGCCCGGATCGGGGCGGTCGAGGTGATCCACGTGCTGCAGAGCGGGCAGGCGGAGGTGCCTGGTGCGGCGGCGATGCGGGTCCGGCTGGCCGGGGCGGGCGGTGCGGCCGAGTTGGCCGGCGCCGAGCGCGTCGGGATCCGATTCGTGTGCCCGGGGGAGCCGGAGTGGCCGGCCCAGCTCGACGATCTGGGTGCTGGGCGCCCGCACGGGATCTGGGTGCGGGGCCCGGTGGGGTGGCGCACCGCGTTGCTGGAGTCCGTCTCGGTGGTGGGCTCGCGGGCGGCCACCGGCTACGGGGTCCATGTGGCCACGGAACTGGCCGCGACCCTGGCCGAGGCGGGTTGGGCGATCGTCTCGGGTTGTGCCTTCGGGATCGATGTCGCCGCGCACCGGGGAGCGCTGGCGGTCTCCGGGTTCACCGCCGGGGTGCTGGCCGGTGGCGTCGACGTGCCCTACCCGGCGGCCCATGCGGCCCTGATCGAGCGGATCGCCTGCGAGGGCGTGCTGCTCAGCGAGGCGCCCCCCGGTTCGACCCCGGCCCGCCGCAGGTTCCTCACGCGGAACCGAATCATCGCCGCGTGCAGCCGTGGCACGTTGGTGGTGGAGGCCGCGACCCGCAGCGGCGCGGCCACCACCGCGCGGTGGGCCGAGCACCTCGGGCGTGTCCTGATGGCGGTGCCGGGCCCGATCACCTCGGCGGTGTCGGCGGGCAGCAACGAGTTGCTGCGCTCCCGGCACGCCGTCCCGATCACCCGGGCCGAGGAGGTGATCGAGGCGTTGGGCCGGTTGGGCGCGGACCTGGCCGAACCGCGGCGGGGGACCGCGCGGGCGGCCGACGCGCTGGAGCCGAAGTTGCAGGCGGTGCTGGAGGCGCTGCCGAGCCGGGCGGTGGTCCCGCTGGGCGTGGTGGGTCGGGATTGCGGACGTCCCGACGAGGAGGTGCTGCCGGCGTTGGGCGAGCTGTCCGTGCTGGGCCTGGTGGAACGGGTCGATGGCGGTTGGCGCCTGACCCGGGCGGCGCGGCAGCGCGGTTCGGCGCGCAGTGCGATTGGGGGCTGAGGCGGAGGCCGGCGCCGTAGGGGGGTGAAGAGGGCGTGGCGGTGCTTTGCACAGGGCCGCCCGACGGGCAACGTTGAGGCTATGCAGCAAGGGTCTCGGGGAGGTTCGGTCATCACGGCCCAACGGCGGCGGGCGACCGTCGCGCACCCGACCACCGGGCTGCCCCAGCAACTGGCCGATGCGTTGGCGTCGTTCGAGACCCACCTGGCGGCCGAGCGCGGCTTGTCCGTGCACACCGTGCGGGCCTACGTCGGCGACGTGGGCCGCCTGTTGCGCCACGCCTCGCGGGCGGGAGCCACCGACGTCGACGGGCTGACGCTTCGCGTCCTGCGCAGTTGGTTGGCCGCCGAGCGGACGACCCGGCACTCCGACGTCACCGTGGCCCGGCGGGCCGCCGCGGCGCGGGCCTTCACCGCTCACGCGGCCCGGACCGGTCGGGCCTGCGCCGACGCCGGGGCCGGACTGATCAGCCCGAAGGTGCGTCGGCGGCTGCCTTCGGTGCTCAGCCGGGCGCAGGCCGAGACTCTCCTGGCCGTCTGTGCGCAGGACTCCGGGCCCGCCGCCCTACGCGACCGGGCCGTGCTCGAACTGCTCTATGCGACCGGGCTGCGGGTGGGTGAACTGGTCGGACTGGACGTCGACGACCTCGACATGGCCGTCAGGCTGCTGCAGGCGATGGGAAAGGGCGCCAAGGAACGGCGGGTGCCGTTCGGCGATCCGGCCCGGCTTGCGGTCCTCGCGTGGCTGGAGTCGGGTCGACCGGCGCTGGCCCGGGACGGGTCCGGGGCAGCGTTGTTCCTCGGGGCCCGCGGCGGTCGGCTCGGGACCCGGGCGGTCCGCGAGATCCTCACCAAGAACCTGGCCCACGTCGGCGACGCTCCGGCGATCGGGCCGCACGGCTTGCGGCACAGCGCGGCCACCCATCTGTTGGAAGGCGGGGCCGACTTGCGCAGCGTCCAGGAGCTGCTGGGCCACGCCTCGCTGAACTCCACCCAGCTGTACACCCATGTGACCGTCGACCGCCTGCGGGCGTCCTACGAACAGGCGCATCCCCGTGCTTGACGCGATTGCCAAGGTGGCGGCCCAGCGCCGCGTCGACGACCCCGCCGGGACGGTCGACCGGCTCTGGCAGCGGTACAAGGAGACCGGCGACGAGTCGTTGCGGGAGCGGCTGATCCTGCACTACTCGCCGCTGGTGAAGTACGTGGCCGGCCGCGTCGGTGTGGGGTTGCCGCGCAACGTGGAGTCCGGCGACTGCATCTCCTTCGGGATCTTCGGCCTGATCGATGCCATCGAGAAGTTCGAGCCCGGCCGCGGGTCGGCCTTCGAGCCGTACGCGATCCGGCGCATCCGCGGGGCGATCATCGATGAGCTGCGCGCGCTGGACTGGATCCCGCGCTCGGTACGGGCCAAGGCACGGGCGGTCGAGCAGGCCTACGCGGCGGCCGAGACCCGCCTGGGCCGGACCCCGAGCGAGACCGAGATCGCCGCCGAGATGGGCGTCTCGCACTCCGAGTTGCAGAACAACTTCCGGCAGCTGGCCGCGCTCAACGTGATGGCCCTCGACGAACTGCTGACCGGTACCGACGGCGGTGAGGTCAGCCTCGGCGAGCGGCTCGCCGACCTCGACACCCCGGACCCGGCAACCGTTTTCGAGTCCGCCGAGACCCGGCGGATCCTCGCCGAGGCCGTCGACGCGCTCAGCGAGCGTGAGCAGGTGCTGGTCCGGCTCTACTACTTCGAGGCGTTCACCCTGGCCGAGATCGGTCAGGTGCTCGGCGTCACCGAGAGCCGCGTGTGCCAGATGCACGCCAAGGCGGTCATCGCGCTGCGGGCCGCGCTCGCCTGATCACCCGCCCCAACGCGGGCGCGGCCGCGACGGCCAGGCCACCTCCGGTCGCCGCCCCGCCCGCGACGACCAGCCGCCGCACCCGGCCTGCCGGCCGTGCTGGCTGCCGCGCGACACCGGCACCCCGAGCCTCTGCCTGCGTCGCCGCTGTCTGCGTCGCCCAGCCCGACTCAGCTCCCGGAATCGGACGGTCCAGGAACGGCAGCAGCACGGGCGCGTTCGGCGCCCGCAGCAGGCTCATCGGGTCCTCGTAGCGGCCTGCTCTGCGCAGCCCCCAGTGCAGGCAGGACGTCGCCCCGCAGTGCCCCGCCGGCGGCTGCAGGACCCCGACCGGGGCCCCGGCGGCAACCCCCGCGCCGACCAGGACCAGGGGCGCGACCGGCTCGTACTCGGTGCTCGTCGTCGCCCCGTGCCGCACCACGACCACAGCCCGCCCGCCGACCGGACCGGCGAAGGCGACCGTCCCCGCCCCGGCCGCGCGCACCACCGACCCGGGCGCCGCCGCCAGGTCCACACCTCGGTGACCCGCACCGTACGGCCCGAGCGGCCGAGCGAACGGCCGCACCACCACGATCGGCCCCAGCAGCGGTGGCTGCCAGGCGCGCGCCCCGGCAACCGCGACCCCCGGGACCACCAGGACCGCAGCTGCCACGGCCCCGAGAGGCAACGCGTGCGCCATTCCGCGATCGTCGTCCGGGCAGCACCGCACCGCCGGCGCCGGCGCGCCGGCTGTGGACACCGCAGCCCTGTGGACAGGCCGACGCGGCTTCATGGTCGCAATGTCGTAGACTTCCGTCGGCGGCTCGGACCTCTGGGCCGTACTTCGCACGTCCTCCGGATGTCTCGAAGCCCCCTGGGGGCTCCGTCGGCACGCCGGTGCGCGCTCTCGGTCGGCTGTTCGCAGCCGGAGCTCGCGTCGGGACGTCAGGGCGTCGGTCGCCGACCGGCGCGTCGAACCGAGAGACGTCTGCCGGTAGCGGCAGGCAAACAGGAGAGAACACCCATGGCCGTCGTCACGATGCGCCAGCTGCTCGAGAGCGGTGTCCACTTCGGGCACCAGACTCGCCGCTGGAACCCGAAGATGAAGCGTCACATCTTCACCGAGCGCAACGGCATCTACATCATCGACCTCCAGCAGTCGCTGTCGTACATCGACCGCGCCTACGAGTTCGTGAAGGCCACCGTCGCGCACGGCGGCTCGATCATGTTCATCGGCACCAAGAAGCAGGCCCAGGAGGCGATCGCCGAGCAGGCGACCCGCGTCGGGATGCCGTATGTCAACCAGCGTTGGCTGGGCGGCATGCTCACCAACTTCTCCACGGTGCACAAGCGGCTGCAGCGCCTCAAGGAGCTCGAGCTCCTCGACTTCGACGACGTGCCCGGTTCGGGCATGACCAAGAAGGAACTGCTCGGCCTGCAGCGCGAGAAGGAGAAGTTGGAGAAGACCCTCGGCGGTATCCGGGACATGGCCCGGGTTCCGAGCGCGGTCTGGATCGTCGACACCAAGAAGGAGCACATCGCAGTCGGTGAGGCCCGCAAGCTGGGCATTCCGGTCGTGGCGATCCTCGACACCAACTGCGACCCGGACGAGGTCGACTACAAGATCCCCGGCAACGACGACGCGATCCGGTCGATCAACCTGCTCACCCGGGTCGTCGCCGACGCGGTCGCCGAGGGCCTGATGGCCCGCTCCGGTGGCTCGCGCAATGACGAGAAGCCCGCCGGGCAGGTGGCGACCGACGAACCGCTGGCCGAGTGGGAGCGCGAACTGCTCACCACCACCGAGGTGGCGGCCCCTGCCGAGCAGCCCGCCGCTGAGGCGCCTGCCACTCAGGCGCCCGTTGCTGAGGCGCCTGCTGCTGAGGCGCCCGCTCCTGAGGCGCCTGCTCCTGAGGCGCCTGCTCCTGAGGCTCCTGCCGCCGAGCAGCCCGCCGTCGAGGCGCCTGCCACTGAGGCGTCTGCCGCCGAGGTCCCCGCGACCGAGGCCTGACCGAGTTCGCGCGGGTCGGGTCCGCCCGGCCCGCGCACTTCGGACCGACTGTCCCCAGCACCGAGTACAGAAGGATTAGGACGAGCATGGCCGATTTCACCGCCGCGGACGTCAAGAAGCTCCGCGAGTCGACCGGCGCCGGGATGATGGACTGCAAGAAGGCGCTCGAGGAAATGGACGGCGACTTCGAGAAGGCCATCGACCACCTGCGGACGAAGGGTGCAGCGAAGGCCGCCAAGCGCAGCGCCGAGCGCACGGCGAATGCCGGGCTGATCGCGGCTGCCGGCAATGCGCTGGTCGAGCTGAACAGCGAGACCGACTTCGTCGCGAAGAACGAGCAGTTCCAGGCGCTGGCCGACGAGATCGTCGCGCTGGTCGACTCCTCCGGCCTGTCCGACCGGGAGTCGGTGCTGGAGGCCAAGCTGGCCGACGGCCGCACCGTGCGCGATGCGATCGTCGGCACCGGTGCGGTCATCGGCGAGAAGCTGGAGCTGGGTCAGGTGGCGCGGTTCGACGGCGACGTCGCGATCTACATGCACAAGAAGAGCGCCGACCTGCCCCCGGCGGTCGGCGTGCTGGTGGCCTACAGCGGCGGAGACGTCGGGGCCGCCCGCGGTGCTGCCATGCAGATCGCCGCGATGCGCCCGCTGTACCTGACCCGCGACCAGGTCCCGGCCGACATCGTCGAGCACGAGCGGCAGATCGCCGAGGCCACGGCCCGCGAGGAGGGCAAGCCCGAGGCGGCCCTGCCCAAGATCATCGAAGGCCGGGTCACCGGGTTCTTCAAGGACGTCGTGCTCCTGGAGCAGTCCTCGGTGCAGGACAGCAAGAAGAGCGTCAAGGCGATACTCGACGAGGCAGGCGTGAACGTCACCGCGTTCGCCCGGCTCGCGGTGGGCGGCGCCTGACCGGTGTCGCGGATCGGGTGCAGCCCGACTACCCGGCGCCGTCGAACCACACGAGCGAAGAGGGGCATCACGTGCCGGAAGCAGCAGGATCACCCAGCTACCGGCGCGTGATGCTCAAGCTCTCCGGCGAGGTCCTCGCCGGCGAGAAGGGCATCGGCGTCGACACCGGCGTCGTGTCCGCGATCGCCGCCCAGGTGGCGGAGGTGTCGATCGAGACCGGTGTCCAGATCGCCCTGGTGCTCGGTGGTGGGAACTACTTCCGTGGCCGTGAGCTGTCCGAGGCCGGCATGGACCGGGGCCGCGCCGACTACATGGGCATGCTCGGCACCGTCATGAACTGTCTGGCGTTGCAGGACTTCATCGAGAAGTGCGGCGTCGAGACCCGGGTGCAGACCGCGATCACCATGGGCCAGGTCGCCGAGCCCTACGTCCCGCGCCGCGCGGTGCGCCACCTGGAGAAGGGCCGCATCGTCATCTTCGGTGCCGGGCTCGGCCAGCCGTTCTTCTCCACGGACACCACCGCCGCGCAACGTGCGCTGGAGGTCGGCTGCCAGGCCGTGCTGATGGGCAAGCAGGGCGTCGACGGGGTCTACGACGCCGACCCCAAGACCCATCCCGACGCGGTGCGGTTCGACACGCTGAGCTACTCGGAATTCCTGGCCCGCGGGCTCAAGGTCGCCGATGCGACCGCGATCAGCCTGTGCCGGGACAACCTGCTGCCGATCGTCGTGTTCGACCTCTTGAGTGAGGGAAACATAGGTCGCGCCGTCCGGGGTGAGAAGATCGGGACGGTCATCGGCGGGGATGCCCACTGATGCCGTCGGCGCCCGGGAATCGGCACAGCATGACTAGGAGTCAGAAATGATCGACGACATCCTGCTCGAGGCCGAGGACAAGATGGAGAAGGCCGTCGAGGTGGCCAAGGAGGACTTCGCGGCGATCCGTACCGGCCGGGCCAACCCGGCCATGTTCGCCAAGATCATGGTCGACTACTACGGCACCCTGACGCCGGTGAACCAGCTGGCCTCCTTCACCACCCCGGAGGCCCGGATGGTCATCGTCGCGCCTTACGACAAGGGTTCGCTCGGCGCGATCGAACGCGCGATCCGCGACTCCGACCTCGGCGTGAACCCCGGCAACGACGGTTCGATCATCCGCGTCGTGCTGCCGGTGCTGACCGAGGAACGCCGCAAGGAGTACATCAAGGTCGCCCGGAACAAGGCCGAGGACGCCCGGGTGTCCGTCCGCAACATCCGCCGCCATGCCAAGGACAACCTGGAAAAGATGATCAAGGACGGCGACGCCGGCGAGGACGACGTACGTCGCGCCGAGAAGCACCTGGAGGAAGTGACGCACCGTCACGTCGCCAGCGTGGACGACATGGTGAAACACAAGGAAGCCGAACTGCTCGAGGTCTGAGGCCATGACGAGCCGGACCCGACCGATGCTCTCCGTCACGCAGGCGCGCCGGTGAGCGCCCCGGAGCAGGCACCGCCGGCAACTGACGGCGCGTCAGGCAAGAGCCGAGCCGGCCGCAACCTGCCCGCGGCGATCGGCGTCGGGGTGACCATGGGCACCGCGGTGATCGTGTGCCTGGCAACCAGTCGTAAGGCCTTCGTCGGACTGGTCGCCCTCGCGATCCTGATCGCGCTCTGGGAGTTCAACGCGGTCCTGGCTCAGCGTGGCATCCGGATCCCGTTGGCCCCGCTGGCGATCGGTTCGGTGGCGAGCCTGGTCGCGGCTGAACGTGGCGGTACCGAGGCGCTGGTGGTCGGCTTCGCGCTCACTGCGTTGGGCGCCATCGGGTGGCGCCTGGCCGAGGGACCCGCCGGGTTCGTCGCCGACGTGACGGCCTCACTGTTCACCGCCGCCTACCTGCCGCTGCTGGCCGGCTTCGCGATCCTGATGGACGCCGAGCGCGACGGGCCACGCCGGGTCGCCACCTACGTGATCCTGGTCGTGTGCAACGACGTGGGTGGCTACGCCGCGGGCGTGATGTTCGGCAAGCATCCGATGGCACCGCGGATCAGCCCGAAGAAGTCCTGGGAGGGCATGGGCGGTTCGCTGCTGACCTGCGCCCTCGGCGGCGCGATCTGCATGTCGGCGATGCTGCACGGCCACTGGTGGCAGGGCGCCCCGCTGGGCCTGGCGCTCGCGGTCGCGGCCACCCTCGGCGACCTGGGCGAATCGCTGCTCAAGCGCGACCTGGGCGTCAAGGACATGGGCAGCCTGCTGCCCGGGCACGGCGGGATCATGGACCGCCTGGACTCGCTGCTGGCCGCCGCCCCGGTGGCCTGGCTCCTGCTCGCCGGCTTCCACGCCCGCTGACGCGCCCCCTACCCAACGCATCTTCTGTCGTGTCAGGCGCCCTACCCGGCGCCGGAAGGGCGCGGGACACGACAGAAGATGCGTCCTGTCGGGGTGGGGTCAGGCCAGGAGGCCGGGGGCAGGGAAGGCCGCGGTCAGCTCGGTGACTTCCTTACGCACCCGGGTGATCGTGTCCTCGTCCCCTCGCACGGCCGCGGACACGACCTCGTCGAACCAGCCGGCGATCAGCTCCATCTCGGCCGGGCCCATGCCGCGTGAGGTGACCGCCGGGGTACCGATCCGCACGCCGGAGGGGTCGAACGGCTTGCGCGGGTCGTAGGGGACGGTGTTGTAGTTGGTCTCCAGCCCGGCCCGGTCCAGCGCCTGCGCGGCCGGCTTGCCGGCCAGGCCCTTGCTGGTCAGGTCGATGAGCACCAGGTGGTTGTCGGTGCCCCCGGAGACCAGCTCGAACCCGCGGGCCGACAACCCTTCGGCCAGCGCCTTCGCATTGCTCACGATGGCCGCCGCGTAGCTGCGGAACTCATCGGTGGCGGCCTCGTGCAGCGCGGTGGCGATCGCGGCAGTGGTGTGGTTGTGCGGCCCGCCCTGCAGCCCCGGGAACACGGCCTTGTCGATGGCCTTGGCGTGCTGCTGGTCGCACATCAGCATCGCGCCGCGCGGCCCCCGCAAGGTCTTGTGCGTGGTGGTGGAGATCACCGGGGCATGCCCGACCGGCGACGGGTGCGCGCCCCCGGCCACCAAGCCGGCGATGTGCGCGATGTCGGCGGCCAGCACGGCGTCGATCTCGCGGGCGATCTCCGCGAACGCCGGGAAGTCGATCGTCCGGGGGACCGCGGTCCCGCCGCAGAAGATCAGCTTCGGACGCTCGGCCAGCGCGATCTCGCGAACCTCGTCCATGTCGACGCGACCGGTGTCGGCGCGCACGCCGTACCGGACCGGGGTGAACCAGGTGCCGGTGGCCGAGACCGACCAGCCGTGGGTCAGATGCCCGCCCATCGGCAGCGCCATCCCGAGGACCTTGTCGCCGGGGGAGAGGAACGCCAGGTAGACGGCCAGATTCGCGGGCGAGCCGGAGTACGGCTGGACGTTGGCGTGGTCGACGCCGAACAGCGACTTGGCGCGCTCGACCGCGAGGGTCTCGATCTGGTCGATGACCTGCTGGCCCTCGTAGTACCGGCGGCCCGCGTAGCCTTCGGAGTACTTGTTGGTCAGCACGGTCCCGGTGGCCTCCAGGACCGCCCGGGACACGTAGTTCTCCGACGGGATCAGCTTGATCGTGTCGGCCTGCCGGCGTTCCTCGGCCGCGATCAGCGCAGCGAGTTCGGGGTCGGATTCCCGCAATGTCGGGTCGGCGCTCACTGGTGGACCCTCGCTTCGCGAGGGTCCACCAGTGAGCGAAACGCTGCTCCCTCAATTCGTTCGCTCGCAAGCTCGCTCACGTGTCCTCCTGGCGTTGGCGAAGGTGCGGAGCCCAGGCGCACGGCCCCGCCAGACATGCTCCCCGGCGGTCGATTCCGCCCGTGGCGCCAGTCGCGATGAAGGCAACGCTACCGGCCTGGGAGAATGACTGCTCGACATGCCTGCTCCGGGAGAACTGACCTTCACCGCCCCGCGGCGGGGTAAGCCCCCGCGGCACCTCGCCGACCTCGACGCCGCGGCGCGCAAGGCCGTGGTCACCGAACTCGGCCAACCCGGTTTCCGGGCCGGACAGGTTTCCCGCCACTACTTCGTGCACCGCAGCGCGAGCCCGGCCGACTGGTCCGACGTCCCGGAGCGGGCGCGCGCGCCGTTGGCCGAGGCGTTGCTGCCGCAACTGCTCGACCCGCTGCGCTCGCTGGTCTGCGACGACGGCCTGACCCACAAGACGGTCTGGCGGTTGTTCGACGGTGCCCAGGTGGAGAGCGTCGTCATGCGCTATCCGGACCGGGTCACTGTCTGCGTGTCCTCGCAAGCCGGCTGCGGCATGAACTGCCCGTTCTGCGCCACCGGCCAGGCCGGCCTGACGCGCAACCTGTCGGCCGCCGAGATCGTCGACCAGGTCGTCGCCGCCGCCCGCGCGCTGGACACCGGAGCGCTGGCCGGGGGCCCCGGCCGGGTGTCGAACGTCGTGTTCATGGGCATGGGTGAGCCGTTGGCCAACTACGAGGTGGTCACCTCGGCACTGGCTCGGCTCATCGAACCCGCGCCGGATGGGATGGGCCTGTCCCGCCGGTCGATCGTGGTCTCAACCGTCGGCCTGGTCCCGGCGATCGAGAAGCTGGCCGACTCGGGCCTCGGCGTGACCCTGGCCCTCTCGTTGCACGCCCCGGACGACGAATTGCGCGACACGCTGGTCCCGGTCAACCGGCGCTGGCCGGTGGCCGAGACCGTCGGCGCGGCCCACGCCTACTGGAGGAAGACCGGCCGTCGTGTCTCGATCGAGTACGCGCTGATCCGCGACGTGAACGACCAGGCCGATCGGGCCGAGCAGTTGGGCCGCCTGCTGGTTGCGGCAGGCCGGGCCGAAGGTTCGTCCTGGGTGCACGTCAACCTGATCCCGCTGAACCCGACCCCGGGCTCGCAGTGGACCGCCTCCCGCCGCCGCGACGAGGCGACGTTCGTCCGGGTGCTGCAACGGCACGGTGTCGCGGTGACCGTCCGCGACACCCGGGGCCGCGAGATCGACGGCGCCTGCGGGCAACTGGCCGCCACCACCCCGGGTCCCGGGTCATGAAGACTCCCGCGGAGGCGCTGGGCCGTCACCTGACCGACTGGTTCGCCGGGCACGCGATGTACTCGATCTCGCCGGGACCGGAGGCGTTGGACCGGGTGCCCGGACTCGACGTCGTCGAGGTCGCGCCGGGCCCGGCCTTCGGGCTGGTCAGCTACGTCAGCCTGGGGTGCTGGGCGGCGGTGCAGAAGCGCGGTGCCGGCGTCGAGTTCGTGCTCACCGCTCGCGAGCCGGACCCGGCCCACGTGGCCACGGTCACCGCGGCGGCGGTCGCGCACTGCGGCACCCCGGCCGGGCGGTTGGACCGGGGCAGTGTGGTCCCGCTGGGCCGGGCCTGGTCGCCCGGCTCGGAGTGCGATCACTTGCTGGTCACGCTGCCCTACCCGTACGGCCCGAACTTCGAGTTCTTCAGATGGGGCCGCAACAGCACCCGGATGCTCTGGCTGCTGCCGATCACCGCGGCCGAGGCGGCGTTCGTCGCGGTCGAGGGGGTCGAGGCGTTGGAGGCTCGCCTGGAGGCGATGGGCCTACCGTTCGCGGATCCGGTGCGCCCCTCCGTGGTGTGAACCGCACTCGGCACGCGAGGATGACGCCATGGGTGCCTACTCCGATGCTTTCCGACGTGCGATCGACGACCGCGACGGTTTCTGGACGGAAGCAGCGGCTGCTCTGGACTGGGTCCGTGCCCCGCAAGTGGTGCTCGACGAGTCGGCCGCCCCGTTCGTGCGCTGGTTCCCCGACGGAGAACTGAACACCTGTCACAACACACTGGACCGGCACGTCGACGCCGGCCGTGGGGAGCAGGTCGCGCTGATCCACGACAGCGCGGTCAGCGGGGCCGTCCGCAAACTGACGTATCGCCAGTTGCGCGACGAGACCGCCCGGTTCGCCGGCGCACTACGGGCGCAGGGCGTGCGCAAGGGCGACCGTGTCGTGATCTACATGCCCATGGTCCCCGAGGCCGTCGTCGCGATGCTCGCCTGCGCCCGGCTGGGCGCCGTGCACTCGGTGGTGTTCGGCGGGTTCGCGCCGCGTGAGTTGGCCGCGCGCATCAACGACGCCGAACCGGTCGTGATCGTGGCTGCCTCGTGCGGGATCGAGCCGACCCGGATCATCGAGTACAAGCCCATGCTCGACGAGGCGATCGAGATCGCCGAGCACAAGCCGTCCGCGTGCGTGATCCTGCAACGCGAGCAGGCCCCGGCGAGGATGACCGACCGGGATGTGGACTGGCACGAGGTGATGGCCACCGCCGAGCCGGTCGAATGCGTCACCGTGGCCTCGACCGACCCGCTCTACATCCTCTACACCTCCGGCACCACCGGACGGCCGAAGGGGATCGTGCGCGACAACGGCGGGCACGCCGTCGCACTGCTGTGGAGCATCAAGAACGTCTTCGACGTGCACCCGGGCGAGGTCTGGTGGACGGCGTCGGACGTGGGATGGGTCGTCGGGCACTCCTACATCGTCTACGCGCCGCTGCTGCTCGGGGCGACCACGGTCCTCTACGAAGGCAAGCCGGTCGGCACCCCGGACGCCGGTGCCTTCTGGCGGGTCATCGCCGAGCACGGCGTGATGTCCCTGTTCACCGCGCCGACGGCATTCCGTGCCATCAAGCGCGAGGACCCCGAGGCCAAGTTGATGGGGGAGTACGACCTGTCGCGGTTGCGGGCCCTGTTCCTGGCCGGTGAACGGCTCGACCCGGACACCTACCGGTGGGCGACGGAGAAGCTCGGCGTCCCGGTGGTCGACCACTGGTGGCAGACCGAGACCGGCTGGCCGATGGTGGCCAACCCGCTCGGGCTGGAGCGGCTGGAGTTGAAGGCCGGCTCGCCGTCGGTTCCGATGCCGGGCTGGGATGTCCAGGTGCTCGACGGCGCCGGCAACCGGTGCAAGCCCGACGAGGAGGGCGCGATCTGCGTCCGGCTCCCGCTGCCGCCCGGCTCGCTGCCGACGCTGTGGAACGACGACGAGCGCTTCCAGTCCTCCTACTTGTCGGCCTACCCCGGCTGGTACCTCTCCGGCGACGGCGGCTACGCCGACTCCGACGGCTACGTCTACGTGCTCGGTCGCACCGACGACGTCATCAACGTGGCCGGCCATCGCCTGTCCACCGGGACCATGGAGGCCGTGCTGGCACAGCACCCGGCGGTCGCCGAGTGCGCCGTGATCGGGGTGTCCGACGAGCTCAAGGGCCAGGTGCCGCGGGGTTTCGTCGTGCTCAAGGCCGGCGTTGTCGTCGACGAGGCGGAACTGGCGGCCGAGTTGATCGCCGCGGTGCGTCGCGACATCGGGGCGGTGGCCGTCTTCAAACAGGTGGATGTCGTTCCCGCGCTGCCCAAGACCCGGTCCGGCAAGATCCTTCGCAAGACGATGCGAGGCATCGCCGACGGCCGCAACGAGCCGGTGCCCTCGACGATCGAGGACGCCTCGGTCTTGGACAAGCTGCGACCGATCCTGCGAGGTTGAAAGGTAAGACGTTGGAATCCTCCACCGCCGCGGCCGTGCTGGCCGCGGCACCGAAGCAACTGTTCATCGACGGGACCTGGCGCGACGCCTCCGGCGGCCGCACGCTCGATGTCGTCGACCCGGCCACGGAACTGACGCTGTGTCAGGTCTCCGACGCCGGGCCCGGTGATGCGCTCGCGGCACTGGGTTGTGCCGCGGCGGCCCAACGGAGCTGGGCCGCCGTCGCGCCGCGCGAACGGGGCGAACTGCTGCGTCGGGCCTACGAGGCCGTGCTGGCCGCCCGCGACGACCTGGCGCTGCTGTTGACCCTCGAACAAGGTAAACCGCTGGCCGAGGCCGCGGCCGAGGTGGCCTACGCGGCCGAGTTCTTCCGGTGGTTCGCCGAGGAGGCGGTCCGGGTCGCCGGCGACTTCCGGCTCAGCCCGGACGGGCGCACCCGGGTGCTCACCATGCAGCAGCCGGTCGGGCCGTGCCTGTTCGTGACCCCGTGGAACCTGCCGCTGGCGATGGGCGCCCGCAAGATCGCCCCGGCGCTGGCCGCCGGGTGCACGGTGGTCGTCAAACCGGCCGAACAGACCCCGCTGTGCATGCTGGCCCTGGTGCGGATCCTCGCCGAGTGCGGGCTGCCCGCCGGCGTCGTGAACGTGATCGTCTCCGCCGACCCGGCCGGGGTCACCAACCCGCTGCTGGCCGACCCGCGGCTGCGCAAGCTGTCGTTCACCGGGTCGACCGCGACCGGGCGGATGCTGCTGGCCCGGGCCGCCGACCAGGTGCTGCGGGTCTCGATGGAACTCGGCGGCAATGCCCCGTTCCTGGTGTTCGCCGACGCCGACGTGGAGTGCGCGGTCGAGGGCGCGATCCTGGCCAAGATGCGGTTCAGCGGACAGGCGTGCACCGCGGCCAACCGCTTCCTGGTCGACAACCGAGTGGTCGAGGACTTCGCCGCCCAACTGACCGAGCGGATGTCCGCTCTGGTGGTCGGCCCGGGCACCGAGCCCGGCGTCGACGTCGGCCCGCTGATCGACGAAGCCGCGGTGGCGAAGGTCCAGATGCTGGTCGACGACGCCGTGGCCAAGGGCGCGCGGCTGCTGCTCGGCGGCAAGCCGCTGCCCGGGCCCGGCCACTTCTACCCGCCCACGGTGCTGGCCGACGTCCCGGACACCGCACGGATGCTGAAGGAGGAGGTCTTCGGCCCGGTCGCCCCGATCCGCGCGTTCGCCTACGACGCCCAGGCGATCGAGGAGGCCAACGCCACCGAGTACGGCCTGGTCGCCTACGCCTGGACCGCCGACCTGGACCGCGCCCTGCTGCTGGCCGAACAGCTCGATGTCGGGATGGTCGGCATCAACCAGGGTCTGGTCTCCAACCCGGCCGCGCCCTTCGGCGGCGTCAAGCACTCCGGACTGGGCCGCGAAGGCGGATTCGAAGGCATCGGGGAGTTCCTGGAGACCAAGTACGTGGCGCTGTAGACGGCCCAGGACATGTTCGGGAGTCCGGGCCTGGACCGCTCGAAATTGTCGGACGCCCCACGTACCGTTCCGGACATGGCTGAACTTCCCGAGATCGAGGCACGGCTTACCGCCGTCGAGGCTCGTCTGGACGTCGTGGCCGCGGATGCCGCGGCGACGCGGCATCTGGCTGCTGCTCGCGACCGCGACCTCGCCGACTTCGGAGTGAAGGTCGATGCGAACCGGGCGGTCATCAGCGCGCTCGGCGAGCAGACGGCCGCCCGCTTCGACCGCCTGGAGGAGCGCTTCGACGGCCTGGAGGGGCAGATGCACGCCGGGTTCACCCAGATGCGGGCCGGGTTCGACCAGGTAGCCGGTGGGTTCGAGCACATCGGCGGGTTGCTCGACGAGCTGGTTCGACGCGAGCCGCCCACCGGATGAGAGCGTGCAGTGGCGGACGACCTCCGGCGGCCGCCTCGTCGGGCCGCCGGAGGACTGTCAGGTCTCGCCCTACTTGTGGGCCAGGTCCGCGCAGGCCAACTTCGGCGGCTTTGCCTCGTCCGTAGCGGCTCCCGCGGGCCGCTTGAGGTGAATCACCACCGACTTGGCCGACGAGTTGGCCTTCATCGTGCTGCTCGCGGACGCCGAGCCGGCGCCCTTCGGCGTGACGGCCACCGGTGTCAGCCAGATCTCGTTCGGCGGGGCCATCGGGCCCTTCGGGTCGAACTGGAAGTGCGTGCCGCCCTCGGCGGTCGCGCAGGGCTGGTTGTGCACGTGTGCGACGTAAACCGCCTTCGGATCCAGCCCGGTCGCGGCCAGGCTGACCTTCGTGCCCGCCGCCGAGATGACCATCTTGGCCGTGCCGGTGATGGCAGCGGTGCCCGCCGGCGCATCGGCGACATTGGCGAACGTGCCGGAATAGCTGCCGGCCGCCAGTGCGGCGGCGGCAGGGCCGCCGGCCGCCGGGCCGGGCGGATCCGGAACGACTCCGGCATGCGCGGCGGCAGGGCCGAGCGCCCCGACGGCTGCGAGCGCCAACGCGGCGGTCACCGCCCGCGCCCCGATCCGTACCGAAAGATTTCCTGTGACCGTGTTCGAGAAGCGCCGTGCCCGCATGTCGATCGCCTCCACGAGGTAATTAACCAACGATCGTTGTCAATCTACGCAGGTTGGTATATCTCACCGACTCGGCGCTGCGCCAGACCTGAGCCGTCAATCCGGCCGCCGACCGGGAAGAATGGGTCCCGTGACCTCGACCGCCGACCGCCGCGACGTCGTCCTGCTCGGCTCGACCGGCTCGATCGGCACCCAGGCCCTCGACGTGGTCCGGCACGCCCCCGAGCGGTTCCGCGTCGTGGGGCTCGGGGCCGGGGGCGGCAACGTCGAGTTGCTGGCCGCGCAGGCGCTCGAGTTCGACGTCGACGTGGTCGCGGTGGCCCGGGCCACCGCCGTCGGTGACCTGCAGTTGGCCCTCTTCGCCGCCGCCCAGCGCGCCGAGTTCTCCGCCGGTCAGGCGCGGCTGCCGAAGATCCTGGCCGGCCCGGACGCGCTGACCGAGCTGGCCGGGTGGGGTTGCGACGTCGTCCTGAACGGGATCACCGGCAGCATCGGCCTGGCCCCGACCTTGGCCGCGCTGACCGCCGGCCGGACGCTCGCGCTGGCCAACAAGGAGTCGTTGATCGTCGGTGGCCGGCTGGTCACCACGGCTGCCCGTCCCGGCCAGATCGTCCCGGTCGACAGCGAGCACTCGGCGATCGCCCAGTGCCTGCGCGGCGGCGCCCGCGGCGAGGTGTCCCGGTTGGTCCTGACCGCCAGTGGCGGTCCGTTCCGCGGTCGCCGAGCCGCCGATCTGGTCGCCGTGACCCCCGAGCAGGCCCTGGCGCACCCCACCTGGCAGATGGGCCCGGTGGTCACCATCAACTCGGCGACCCTGGTCAACAAGGGCCTGGAGCTGATCGAGGCTCACCTGCTCTTCGACGTCGCGCTGGACGCGATCGAGGTCGTCGTCCACCCGCAGTCGATCGTGCACTCGATGGTGACCTTCGCCGACGGTTCGACGATCGCCCAGGCCTCGCCGCCGGACATGCGGTTGCCGATCGCGCTCGCCCTGGCCTGGCCGGACCGAGTACCCGGAGTGGCGCCGGCGTGCGACTTCAGCGCCGTGCGCCGCTGGGACTTCGAGCCGTTGGACACCGAGGCGTTCCCCGCGGTGGAACTCGCCCGGGAATGTGCCCGCGTGGGCGGTACGGCGCCGGCGGTCTTCAACGCGGCCAACGAGGAGTGCGTGGCCGCGTTCCTGGACGGGTCATTGGCTTTCCCGGAGATTGTCCGGACGGTGGCCGCCGTCGTGTCGGATCATCAGAACGTGCCGGACGCCGGCACGCTGTCGCTCTCCGACGTGCTGGCGGCCGAGTCGTGGGCCCGCGTGCAGGCGCGGCGTAGGGTCGGGAGCATGAGCGCGCAATGAGCACAGCGGGGGGTGGCGCGGGATGGCGCTGATCGGTGTGCTGCTTTTCGTCTTCCTCCTGGTCCTGTCGGTCGCGATCCACGAGTTCGGCCATCTGCTGACCGCGAAGGCCTTCGGGATGAAGGCGACCGAGTACTTCATCGGGTTCGGTCCGAAGATCTGGTCGTTCCGGCGCGGCGAGACCGAGTACGGGCTCAAGGCGCTGCCGGCCGGCGGCTACGTGAAGATCGTCGGGATGACCGACCTCGAGCAGGTCGCCGAGGCCGACGCCCCGCGGGCGTTCTTCAAGTTCGCCTCCTGGAAGCGGCTGGTCGTGCTGTCCGCCGGGTCGATCTCGCACATGATCACGGCGTTCGTGATGTTCATCGTGGTGCTTTCCGCGTTCGGTTCCTCGGTCGCCAGCACGACGATCGGGACGGTGCAGCCGTGCATGCCGGCCGGCTCCACCTCGAGCGACTGCACCGCCGCCGACCCGGCCTCCCCGGCCAAGGCTGCCGGGTTGCAGTCCGGGGACAAGGTCCTCGTCGTCGGCACGACGAACATCACCAACTGGGAGCAGGCGGCGCGCGCGATCCGCGCGGCCGGGGCCGGCCCGCTGGCGATCACCGTCGAGCGCTCCGGCCGGCAGCTCACCCTGAACCCTGACCTGATCGCCCGGTCGCGCCCGGACCTGGACAACCCGGAGAAGAACGTCACCGTCGGCGTCCTGGGCATCGAGCCGAGCGAGCACACCGTGCGCGCCGGGCCGTGGGCCGGCATCAAGGGCTCCGGCCGGCTGATCGGGGAGACCGCCAAGGCCAGCGTCCTGGCCCTGGCGCACATCCCGGCCAAGATCCCGAACCTGATCTCCTCCCTCGACGGCGGCCACCGCGACCAGCAGGGCCTGGTCGGCGTGGTCGGCGCGGCCCGGATCTCCGGGGAGACGTTCTCCACCCAGCACGCCACGATCGGCGACCGCCTGTCCAGCGTGCTGATCAACGTGGGCGCACTGAACGTGTTCATCGGCCTGTTCAACGCCCTTCCCCTGCTGCCTCTCGACGGTGGCCACATGGCGGTGGTCGGCTACGAATCGGTGCGCCGGCGGCTGTACCGGCGGATCGGTCGCGCCGACCCGGGCAGGGTCGACATGACCAAGCTCCTGCCGATGGCGTATGCATTTCTCGTGGTCCTCGTCGGGTTGACGGTCCTGCTGGTCGCCGCGGACCTGGTCAATCCGGTCAAGCTCAGCTGAGAGGTTTTTCGTGACGGTTTCGCTCGGCATGCCGGCCCCGCCCGCGCTGCAACTGGCGACGCGGCGCAAGTCCCGGCAGATCCGGGTCGGCTCGGTGCTGGTCGGCGGCGAGGCCCCGGTCTCGGTGCAGTCGATGTGCACGACCTTGACCGCGGACGTCAACGCGACCCTGCAGCAGATCGCCGAACTGACCGCCGCCGGCTGCCAGATCGTGCGGGTCGCGGTGCCCAGTCAGGACGACGCCGACGCGCTGCCGGAGATCGCCCGCAAGTCCCAGATCCCGGTGATCGCCGACATCCACTTCCAGCCCAAGTACGTCTTCGCCGCGATCGAGGCCGGTTGCGCCGCGGTCCGGGTGAACCCGGGCAACATCAAGAAGTTCGACGACAAGGTCGGCGAGATCGCCCGGGCGGCCAAGGCTGCCGGGTGCTCGATCCGGATCGGCGTCAACGCCGGATCGCTCGACCCGCGCCTGCTGGCCAAGTACGGCCGGGCCACCCCCGACGCGTTGGTGGAGTCCGCGTTGTGGGAGGCCTCGCTCTTCGAGGAGCACGACTTCCACGACTTCAAGATCTCGGTGAAGCACAACGACCCGGTCGTGATGATCGACGCCTACCGCAAGCTGGCCGCGGCCTGCGACCACCCGTTGCACCTCGGCGTCACCGAGGCCGGGCCGGCCTTCCAGGGCACGATCAAGTCCGCGGTCGCGTTCGGCGCGCTGCTGTCCGAAGGCATCGGCGACACGATCCGGGTCTCGCTGTCCGCGCCGCCGGTCGAGGAGGTCAAGGTCGGCAACCAGATCCTGGAGTCCCTCGGGCTGCGCGAGCGGGGCCTGGAGATCGTCTCGTGCCCGTCCTGCGGCCGGGCCCAGGTCGACGTCTACACCCTCGCCGAGCAGGTCACCGCCGGCCTCGACGGCCTGGAGGTGCCGCTGCGGGTCGCGGTCATGGGCTGCGTGGTCAACGGCCCGGGTGAGGCCCGCGAGGCCGACCTCGGAGTCGCGTCCGGCAACGGCAAGGGCCAGATCTTCGTCCGCGGCGAGGTCATCAAGACCGTGCCGGAGGCCGCCATCGTCGAGACCCTGATCGAGGAAGCCCTGCGACTGGCGCAGGAGATGGGCGCGGCCGGCGTAGCCTCGGGGGAGCCCACGGTCTCGGTCGGCTGACCGAGGCGGGGCGGGTGATCGGCCGGCCGGAAGGAGTCGACCTTGCTCGACACCCTCTCGGTCCGCGTGCTCGGGCTGGCCGACCTGACGGCCGCGGTCCGGATCGCCGAGCGCGACCCGGTCGCCAACGTGTTCATGCTCTCCCGGTTGCAGGCCATGCGCCGCGGCGGCTCCTACGCGGCCGGCGAACTGTGGGGGCACCAAGTCGCCGGCGAGCTGCGCAGCCTGTGCTTCCTCGGCGCCAACGTGGTCCCGGTCGAGGCCGACGAGACCTCGTTGTTGGCCTTCGCCGAACGCGCTTCCCGGATACCCCGGCGCTGCTCGTCGATCGTCGGCCGCTCCGCACAGGTGCTCCGGCTCTGGGAACTGCTCGAGCCCACCTGGGGACCGGCCCGCGACATTCGACCGCGCCAACCCCTGCTGCAGCTGGACCCGACCGCCGGCGACGTTCGCCCTGACCCGGGCGTGCGGCGTGCCGAACCGGGCGACCTGGCCGCGTTGGTCCCGGCCTGCATCGCGATGTTCACCGAGGAGGTCGGGGTCTCGCCGCTGCTGCTCGACGGAGGAGCGATGTACCGCGCCCGGGTGCGGGAACTGGTCGAGGCCGGGCGCGCCTACGTCCGCGTCGAGAACGGCGAGGTGGTGTTCAAGGCCGAGGTCGGCACGGCGGTGCACGGGGTCTGCCAGATCCAGGGCGTGTGGGTGAACCCGCGCTATCGACGGCAGGGATTGGCGGCGCCCGGGATGGCCGCGGTAGTGGCCTTGGCGCGCGACCACGTCGCTCCGGTGGTCAGCCTCTACGTCAACGACTACAACCACGCCGCGCGCGCCGTGTACGAACGGGTCGGGTTCCGCCAGGTCGGCGAGTTCGGTTCGGTGCTGTTCTGATGGCGGGAGCCGGCCCGCCGTGGTGCTGATCGAACCCATCGACCTGCTCGCCACCGCGAGCGACTCGGCGGCCGTCCAGGCGGCAGCGCTCGGGCCCGTCCCCTCCGACCGGTTCGCCGTCCTCACCCGGCATGTGCGCTACCCGGACTTCGCCGCCTTCGGCGCGCTGGACTGCGGCCGGTTGGTCGGCTTCGCCTACGGGGCGCAGTGTGTTCCGGGGCAGTGGTGGTTCGACCAGATCAGTCGTGGCCTGTCCGCGACCGGCCACGGCGCCTGGTTGCCCGATGCCTACGCGGTCACCGAACTGCATGTGCTACCCAGCCATCACGGCGCCGGTGTGGGGTTCCGGCTGTTGACCACGTTGCTGGCCCGGACCCCGGCGTCGGTGGCGCTGCTGTCGACCTACGACACCGAGTCGCCCGCACGGGTCTTCTACCGCCGGTTGGGCTTCCGCGACCTGGTGACCCGGTTCCGGTTCGACGTGACGCCGCAGCCGTTCGCGTTGATGGGCGCTGTACTGCCGCTCGCGGCGGTAAGCGCCGACGGGGCGGGATCATCCGTGGAAATGCCGCAGCCGGCGGCCGAATCGTCCTAGGCTGGGCGGGGCACTTCTGTCCGGCGCCGTCCCGGCCCGCGTGGTTTTCCAGGCCGAACGGTCGGGCACCGACCAGGCCATGGGGGACCACCGATGAGCGAGCCGACGAGGAACCGCACGGTGCAGTGGTGTGCTGCTGCGATGGCCGGGGTCCTGGTCGGCCTGGTTCCGCTGTTCGACGACAGTCCGCCGGCCCGCGTGCTCGCGGTGCTGCTGGTCGCGGCCTCGATCCCGTTCGGCCTGCTGCGGCAGCGCCAGCCCTGGGTTTGGGCCCTGATCGTCGCGTGGCCGACGGTCACCCTCCGCTTCTCCCAGGCGGGCTGGCACTCGATCTTCCTGGTCGTCTACTCGATGGTCGGTGTCTACCTGGGCGACTGGATCGTCCAGTGGTGGACCGAGGCGCACCCGCCCGCGCGCCACAACCCGGCGGACAACGCCGGCGGCGAGGTCGCGGCCGACGGCTCGCGGGTAGCCGCCGACGGCCTGCCACCGGAAATGCCGGGCCGCTTCTGACCCCCGGGCCACCGGTTGCTCGGTCCGGGCGGACGCTCAGGCCGGCGGCGGTGCCGGGCTCGCGGTGGGGGTCGGGTCGCTGACCAGCCCCGGGAATCGGGGCGCGGCGTGCTGCCAGGCGGTCTGCTGGACCGCGATGTCCTGCAACGACCGGGCGGCGAACGTCCGGGTCTCCGCGGTGCTCGCCGCGATCAGGTCACCGAAGGCCAGGGCCACGTCGCGTTCCAGGTCCGCCGCGACCTTCGCCGCAGCCGCGGCGCCCTGGACCGGGGCTTCGGGACGGTAGGCCGGGGCCGCCTCAGTGGGTGTCCCGCCGGCCGCGATGACCAGGGCCCGCAACCTGTCGCGGCGCGCCCGGTGCGCGTCCAGCGCGCTCAGCCCGTCGTCGCGGGCGTCACCGGTCAACTGCCCGAGCACCAACCCGTACCCGTAGATCGCGGCGTGCTCGGCGGCCAACGCCTGCTGCAGGGCCGCCGGCGAACTGCTCACTCGACCGCTCCCGGGGTCTTCGCGGGCACCGGCTTCCGAGTCTTCCTCGGCGCCGGCTGTGCTGTGGGCGCCGGCTGTGCTGTGCGCGCCAGCTCGGTGAGCACCGCGCTGTGCGCAGCCTCGCACCCCCCGATCGAGGCGAGCAGTCGGGCCAACTCGGGCCCGTGGGCGTTGCCGCAGTCGCCGATGCGGGCGTTGGCTGCGGCGCGCTCCGCCCCCGCCAGGCCGGCCAGAGCCGTCGCCGAAGCGCCGGCAGAGGGGGTCGGGGTCGGGGTCGCCGCGGGAGCCGGGGCCGGTGCGGTGCCACCGGCGGCAGCCAGGTGCCCGCCATGGTCGGCGCGCAGCGGAGCGAGCTTCACCGCCAGCTCCGGGAACTGCGCGAGCACGGCGTCGTACTGGGTGATCAGGCCCGCCTCGACCGACCGCAACCCGGCCAGCAGACCCGGGTCCGGATCGGCCGATCCATTCCCGCCGCTTCCGCCGCCGTTCGGGGAGGCCGACCTGGACTTGGAACAGGCGCTGGCGGCCGCCAACACCGCCGTCGAGAGCGCAGCGCCCAGCAGCGTCCGACGCGTGGGTCCGGGCGCCGAGCAGGCGGCGGCGCCGCGGTCGAGGGAGTGATCGCGGTCGTCGGGCACTCGGGGACGCTACCAATGCCTGCCGGGCCGGTCGGGCGGACCCGCCGCCACTTGCGGAGCACTAGTGTTGCGGCGGATGCCACATTCCGCACGGGCCCGCCGACCCGGATCGGTCCCCAGGAGAGAGCTCCGATGAGCGACAAGCACGAGGCCAGGCGGTTGACAGCCGCGTTGCGCCCGCTGTGCGACGCCGCGGGCCTGGACCTCGAGGACCTGGCGGTTGCGCCGGCCGGACGGCGGAGCGTCCTGCGAATCGTCGTCGACCGCGACGGGGGAGTCGACCTCGACGCGGTGGCCGAGATCAGCCGCGAGATCTCGACCGCGTTGGACTCCGACGGGCTGATGGGCGACGTGCCCTACGTGCTCGAGGTCAGCAGTCCCGGCGTCGACCGGCCGTTGACCGCGCCGGCGCACTGGCGGCGCGCGGTGGGCCGGTTGGTTGCGGTGGACCTGCGTGCCGGTGGCAGCGTGGCGGGACGGTTGACCGGCGGCGACGAGAGCGGCGCGGACCTGCTGGACGAATCGGGGGGTACCACCCGGCGCGTGGAGTACGCGGAGGTGGCCCGGGCGCGGGTACAGGTGGAGTTCTCGCGGGTCGGGTCGGGCGACGCGGATCCGGCGAATATCGAGGAACTCGACGGAGAGGAGGTTCGCTGAGATGGACATCGACATGAGCGCCCTGCGCGCGCTGGAACGGGAGAAGCACATCTCGTTCGGTCTCCTGGTCGAGGCCATCGAGGCGGCCCTGCTCATCGCCTACCACCGCACCGAGGGCTCGCAGCAGCATGCCCGCGTGGTGCTGGACCGCGCCAACGGACACGTCATCGTGTGGGCGCAGGAACAGGACGAGGACGGCACGCAGGTCGGCGAGTACGAGGACACCCCGAGCGACTTCGGCCGGATCGCCGCCACGACAGCGAAGCAGGTGATCCTGCAGCGTCTGCGCGACGCCGAGGACGAGATGACCTACGGCGAGTACCTCGGCCGCGAGGGCGACATCGTCTCCGGCGTGATCCAGCAGGGCCGCGACCCCAAGGCGGTGTTGGTCGACCTCGGCCGTGTCGAGGCGATCCTGCCGCCGCAGGAGCAGGTGCCCGGGGAGGACTACACGCACGGCTCGCGCATCAAGTGCTACGTGGTCGGGGTTCGCAAGGGAATGAAGGGACCGTCGGTGACGCTGTCCCGGACCCATCCGAACCTGGTCCGGCGATTGTTCGCCCTCGAGGTCCCGGAGATCGCCGACGGGACCGTCGAGATCGCCGGGATCGCCCGCGAGGCCGGGCACCGGACCAAGATCGCGGTGCGTTCCACCAAGCCGGGTGTCAACGCCAAGGGCGCGTGCATCGGCCCGATGGGCGCTCGCGTCCGCAACGTGATGAGCGAACTGCACGGCGAGAAGATCGACATCGTCGACTGGTCCGACGACCCGGCCGAACTCGTCGCCCATGCGCTCTCCCCGGCCCGGGTCAGCCACGTCGAGGTCGTCGACGCCACCGCGCGCGCCGCCCGGGTGGTCGTGCCCGACTACCAACTGTCGCTGGCCATCGGCAAGGAGGGCCAGAACGCCCGCCTGGCCGCACGGTTGACTGGTTGGCGCATCGACATCCGGCCGGACACCCAGGGCACCGACCCGTCCGGTGCCCCCGTGGACCCGGTTGACGGGGTCGCCGATGCGGACGCCGACGGGCAACTCGACCGGGACCCGGCCGACGGTTGAGCCGGGCGGCCGGCCACCGCGCCGACCGCCGGATGCGCCCGTCCACCGGCGGCGCGCTAGACTGGCCTTGGTCCAACGCACGGAGCCGAGTCCCGGCGTGCCCACAGTGAGGTCGAAAGTCGTTGACTCCGACCCGTCTCTGTGTGGGATGTCGTGAACGGTGCGGCGCGTGGGACCTGCTGCGGGTAGTCGCGGTGCAGGGTGTTTGTGTCCCTGATCCGCGGCGTCGACTCCCCGGTCGCGGAGCTTCCGTGCATCCGGCCGTCGAATGCCTGAACCTCGCCCTGCGTCGTCGGGCGTTCCAGCGAGCCCTCCGGGTCGCCGGTGCGCTGGACACCTCGGCCCTGGAGGAATATCTCCGGGTCCGCTGCGCCGGCGGGCCACAGCAGTAGCACCGAGTACAGCTCCACGCGATGTCAACTCGATTTCGGCAACTCGATTTCGGGCCGTAGGAACACCGTGAAGGCAGGTCGAATGCGATGAGCGCTCGATGAGCACGCAGCGATGAGTACCGGCACCAGTTAGCGGTCCGCGGCCCAAGCCCGGACCAGAGGGAGAACAGTGGCCAAGGTCCGGGTCTACGAACTCGCCAAGGAGTTCGGCGTAGAGAGCAAGGTCGTCATGGCCAAGCTCCAGGAACTGGGGGAATTCGTCCGTTCGGCGTCCTCGACGATTGAGGCGCCGGTCGTGCGCAAACTTCAGGAAGCTTTCCCGGGAGAGGCGCCGGCGAAGCCGGCCCGTCGACCGGCGGCCAGACCGGCTGCACCGGTCGAGGCGGCACCGCCCGTGGTGGAACCGGTGACGGCAGCCCCGGCTCCGGCCGCAGCGGGGCCGGCCGCACCCCCGGCACCGTCCGAGGTGGTCAGCGCACCGGCTGCCCCGCTCGCGCCCACGCACTCGGCCTCGGCTCCCATGCCGACCCGGCCGGCGCCCGGGCCCGCGGCACCGGCCCCCGCACAGGCTCCGGCCGCACAGGCACCGGCGGCTCCGCCCGCGGCCTCGCGTCCGGCACCCAACGCTTCGGACGACTCGCGGCCGGGCGCGCCGCGTCCCGGTCCGGCCCGGGCTCCCGGACCGCGTCCGGGCAACAACCCCTTCTCCTCCTCGGCCTCCGGCATGGCTCGGCCGCAGTCCCGGCCGCGGCCGGGTACGCCCGGTGGTCCGGGCGGCTCCGGCGCGCCTGCCTCGCCCGGGGGTCCGCGTCCGGCGGGCGCCGGTGGCCCGCGGCCCAGCGGCGTCGGTGGCCCGCGTCCGGGTGCCCCCACCCCCGGTTCGATCGGTGCTCGCCCGAGTGGACCCGGCGGTGGTCCCGGCGGTCGTCCCGGCGGTCCGGGGGGCCGGCCGGCCGGTGCCGGCGGTGCCCCGCGTCCCGCTGGTGGCCCCGGCGGTCGTCCGGGTGGCGGTGGCTTCGGCGGTCGTCCGGGTGGTCCCGGCGGTGGCGGTGGCGGCTTCGCCGGTCGTCCGGCCGGACCTGGCGGTGGCGCCGGCGGTGGTGGCTTCGCCGGTCGTCCGGGTGGACCGGGCGGTGGCGCCGGTGGGCGTGGCCGCGGCGGAACCGCGGGTGCCTTCGGTCGGCCCGGTGGGCGTCCCACCAAGGGCCGCAAGTCGAAGAAGCAGCGGCGTCAAGAGTTCGACAACATGCAGGCGCCGTCGATCGGTGGCGTGCAGCTTCCGCGTGGTCAGGGCCAGACGGTCCGGTTGCCGCGCGGCTCCTCGTTGACCGACTTCGCCGAGAAGATCGGGGCGAACCCCGCCTCGTTGGTCGCGGTGATGATGCACCTCGGTGAGATGGTCACGGCCACCCAGTCGGTGAACGACGAGACCCTCGAACTGCTCTCCCAGGAGCTCAACGTCGTCCTGGAGATCGTCAGCCCGGAGGACGAGGACCGCGAGCTGCTCGAGACCTTCGACCTGTCCTGGGGCGAGGACGAGGGCGGAGAGGAAGACCTGGTCATCCGACCGCCGGTCGTCACCGTCATGGGTCACGTCGACCACGGAAAGACGAAGCTGCTGGACGCGATCCGCAACACGAACGTGGTGGCCGGTGAGGCGGGTGGCATCACCCAGCACATCGGCGCCTACCAGGTCATCGCGCACGAGGGCGAGGACCGGCAGCGGCGGATCACTTTCATCGACACCCCGGGACACGAGGCCTTCACCTCGATGCGTGCCCGTGGTGCCCAGGTCACCGACATCGCCGTGCTGGTGGTGGCGGCCGACGACGGCGTGAAGCCGCAGACGATCGAGGCGTTGAACCACGCCCAGGCGGCCGGTGTGCCGATCGTGGTCGCGGTCAACAAGATCGACAAGGAGGGCGCCGACCCGGCGAAGGTGCGCGGTCAGCTCACCGAGTACGGGCTGGTGGCCGAGGAGTACGGCGGCGAGACGATGTTCGTCGACGTCTCGGCCAAGCAGGGCATCAACATCGACGGGCTGCTCGACGCGATCATCCTGACCGCCGACGCAGCCCTGGACCTGCGGGCCAACCCGAACCAGGACGCGCAGGGCGTGGCGATCGAGGCACACCTGGACCGCGGTCGTGGTCCGGTGGCCACCGTGCTGGTCCAGCGCGGCACGTTGCGTCCCGGCGACTCGATCGTCGCGGGCGATGCGTTCGGTCGCGTCCGGGCGCTGCTCGACGAGCACGGCCAGGTGCTGACCGAGGCCGGGCCCGCCCGGCCGGTCATGGTGCTCGGCCTGACCTCGGTGCCCGGTGCAGGCGACAACTTCCTGGTCGTCGGCGAGGACCGGGTGGCTCGGCAGATCGCCGAGCGGCGTGAGGCGCGCGAGCGCAACGCGCTGCTGGCCCGCCAGCGCAAGCCGCGGGTGGCGCTGGACACCTGGCAGGACGCCCTCTCGCAGCAGCAGCGTTCCGAGCTGCTGCTCATCATCAAGGGCGACGTGTCCGGTTCGGTCGAGGCCCTCGAGGACGCGCTGCTCAAGATCGAGGTGGGCGACGACGTGTACCTGCGTGTCATCCACCGCGGGGTCGGTGCGATCACCGAGTCCGACGTGACCCTGGCGTCTGCCTCGAGTGCGGTGATCATCGGCTTCAACGTCCGGGCCGAGGGCAAGTCGCGCGAACTCGCCGAGCGCGAGGGCGTCGACATCCGCTACTACACGGTCATCTACCAGGCCCTGGAGGAGGTCGAGGCGGCCCTCACCGGCATGCTCAAGCCGGAGTACGAGGAGATCCAGCTCGGCACCGCCGAGGTCCGGGCGGTGTTCTCCTCGTCCAAGTTCGGCAACATTGCCGGGTGTCTGGTCCGCAACGGCACCATCCGCCGTGGCACCAAGGCCCGTCTCATCCGCGACGGGGCGGTGGTGGCACCGAGCCTCACGATCGACTCGCTGCGTCGGGAGAAGGACGATGCCACCGAGGTCCGCGAGGGCTTCGAGTGCGGTATCAATCTCGGGAACTTCAACGACATCAAGGTCGACGACGTCATCGAGACCTACGAGATGCGGGAGAAGCCGCGCGGCTGAGGTTTCCATCTTCTGCCGTGTCGCGCCCCCCTCAGAACGATCGAAGGGCGCGCGACACGGCACAAGTTGAGACGGTCGTGGGGCGTGACGGCGGAGGACGCGTGTTCGTCGGCAGCCTGAGCATCGACATGCTCCTGGGCGATGTGCATTCGCTGAAGGACAAACGCGGCGTGGTTCGGCCGATCCTGGCCGAGCTGGTCCGCAAGTACCCGGTGTCCGCCGCCGAGGTGGGCGATCAGGATCTGCATCGTCGTGCCCTGCTGGGTGTCGCCTGTGTCGCGGGCGAGGCCCAGCACTGCCGGGACGTGCTCGACTCCTGCGAGCGACTGGTCGCGGGCCGACCGGAGGTCGAGATTCTGAGCGTGCGTCAGAAGCTTTACGGAGAGGACGACTGATGAGTTCGGCGGCGCTGCAGGCGCGGGCCCGCAAGTTGGCGGACCGGATCAAGGTGATCGTCGCCGAGACCCTGGAGCTGAAGGTGAAGGACCCGCGGCTGGGATTCATCACGATCACCGACGCCCGGGTGACCGGCGACCTGCGTGAGGCCACCGTGTTCTACACGGTCTTCGGCGACGACGACGCCCGCACGGCCACGGCCGCGGCGTTGGAGAGCGCCAAGGGCGTGCTGCGCACCGAGGTCGGTCGCCAGACCGGCGTGCGGCACACCCCCTCGTTGGCGTTCGTGGCCGACGCCCTGCCGGACACCACTCGCACTTTGGACGCTGCGTTGGCCCGGGCCGCGGCCGCCGACGCGGAGGTGCAGCGGCGGGCCGAAGGGGCGGACTACGCCGGCGAGCCTGACCCGTACCGACACCCGGCCGTCGAGGACGACGAGGCCGTCGAGGCCGACGAGGCCGTCGAGGCCGACGACCTCGGCGGCAGGTGAACGCCAAGCAACCCGGCCCCGGCGGGATTGTCGTCGTCGACAAGCCGGCCGGCTTGACCTCGCACGACGTGGTCGCCCGGGTGCGGCGACTGGCCGGCACCCGGAAGGTCGGGCATGCCGGGACGCTGGACCCGATGGCGACCGGTGTGCTCATCGTCGGAATCGAGCGCACCACCCGACTGCTCGGCCACCTGGCCGGCGGGGAGAAGTGCTACGAGGCCACGATCCGATTCGGTGAGAGCACCGACACCGACGACGCGACCGGCACCTCGACCGGCCGGCACGACCCGACCGGGCTGTCGGCCGAGGCTGTGCGGGCCGCGGCGGTGCAGTTCACCGGCACGATCATGCAGGTGCCCGCGCAGATCAGCGCTATCAAGGTGGCCGGGGAACGGGCGTACAAGCGCGTGCGGGCCGGTGAGGACGTCGAACTGACGGCACGTGAGGTGACGGTCAGTCAGTTGGACCTCGGCGAGCTGCGCCCGGCCGACGGGATGCTCGACGTCGACGCCGTCATCACCTGCTCGTCCGGCACCTACATCCGGGCGTTGGCCCGCGACCTCGGCGCGGCGCTCGGCTGCGGTGCACACCTGACCCGGCTGCGGCGGACCCGGGTGGGGCCGTTCGGGATAGCGCAGGCCCGCACCCTCCAGGAGCACCAGGACGAGCTCGCGGTGGTCCCGTTGGACCGGGTCGCCGAAGTCTCGTTCCCGGTGCGCCGGCTGGACGCGACCGCGGCGTCGATCATTGCCCACGGTGGCTGGATCCCCGCCGCCGAACCGGCGCCGGAGGGTGCGGTGGCCGCCTTCGACCCGACCGGACGATTCATCGCGCTGCTCGGCGACTCCCGGGGCCGGTCCTGGCCGACCACCGTGTTCGTCGGTCCGGACGACCTCCAGCAACTGCGGCCGAGCGCCGATCCGACGTCCGGAACGGACCTCGCCGAGTCCTGAGGAAAACCGGCGACCAGGGGCGCGCCCTCGGCGTTCCCGCCCACATCGCTCGGGCGGCTCAAGCCGCTGGGAGTGGTCCTGGCACGGCGCTAACTTCGTTCGGTGAACCCTTCGGCCAAGACGCGCGTCCCGGTATCCGGCCGGGCCCCGGAAGTTTTGGCGTCTTCCGGCAACGGCGCGCCCGGCGGCGGCGCGGGGTATCCCTACCTGCTCCGCGTGGCCAACACCCGGTGGTGGCATCCACTCGCGGGCTCGACTGTGCTTGTCCTGGTCTGGGGAATCCCGGCGACGGTGCTGGTCCAGATCCTCTCCACGGTATTCGGAGCGGACGCCGACCGGATGAGCACGGCGGCCGACGTGACCGCTGTGGGACTGCAGATCGCTCTGCTGATTCCCGGCGCCGTGGCGGCGGTGGTCCTGGTGCACCGGGTGCGCCCGGGAGTGCTGCTGTCGGCCTCAGGTCGTCCGCGAGCGGGCCTGTTCGTCGTCGGGTTGGCTGTCGCGACGCCTGCGTTCATCCCGATGGTGCTGGCGAAAAGAGCGGAGTTCGCCGCCGAGCCCGACCCCATCGCCGGGGCGGCCGGCTGGATCGGTTGGCAGGCCTTCCTGCCGTTGTTCGCGGCGATCGTGTTGGTCCTCCCGTTCCAGGCGGCCGCCGAGGAAATCGTCTTCCGGGGGTACCTGACCCAGGCGGTGGCGACCTGGACCCGCCGAGTCTGGCCTGCGGCGTTGGCAAGTTCGCTGATGTTCGTCGCGGTGCACCCGATCCACGACGTGTGGTCCTTCGCGGACAAGCTCTTCTTCGGTCTCGCGATGTTCTGGTTGACCTGGCGCACCGGTGGTCTGGAGGCCGCGATCGCTCTCCACGTGGTCTACAACCTCCTGCTCGTAGTCGCGGTAGCCGCCGACGGCCGGGTCACCGAGATGCTCAAGGACTCCCGGACCGACGCCCTCGGGGGGCTCACCAGCATGGGCGGGACAGCGGTCGCGGTGGCGGCCTTGGACTGGTGGTTCCGACACCGCGCAGCCGTGGTGCGAACGGATTCGGAAGGGGGGGCCCGTGCTCGAGCAGCGGCATGACGCAGCGACCCGGGAGCGGTTCGGCGCGACCGAGGTTTCGGCGCGTTCACTCGCACCGGATCTGGCGCGGGGGGCGATGCTGCTCCTGATCGCGCTGGGCAACGCCCATCTGTTCCTGTACCAACACCGCCCGGTCGGCCTGCACGCCTACCCCATCCCGGAGTCGACCGCCGAACGGCTGGCCGTACTGATCCCGATAACCTTTTTCGACGGTCGCGAACTTCCGTTGTTCGCGTTCCTGTTCGGCTACGGGGCCGTGCAGTTGTCGCGTCGACACACCCGCGAGGGTGCCGACCAGCACACCGTCCGGAGCCTCATCCGGTGGCGCGGCTGGTGCATGATCCTCATCGGGTTCTTGCACGCGGTACTGCTGTTCGGCGGGGACATCATCGGGGCCTACGGGCTGGTCGCCGTCGCGCTGGCCGGCGTGCTGGTCCGGACCAGCGACCGGAAGTTGCTGATCGCGGCGGGTCTGGGCATGGTGCCGATCGGCGCCGTCGCCGCGTGGTCGTATGCGTCCCGACCCCACGGCCAGGAGTACTACCTGCCGTCCCTGCAGTCGCTGGCGGCGACCGGTTGGCTGCGCGGGGTCGGGGGCCGGCTCTCCGATTGGCTGACGTTCGGTATCCCCACGGCGCTGTTCCTGGCGGCGCCGCCCGTCCTGCTCGGCGCCTGGGCGGCCCGGCGACGGATCCTCGACGAGCCGGAACGGCATCGCCGGCTGCTGCTCCGGGTGACGGTCATCGGCCTGGGACTGGGCTATCTGGGCGGTCTGCCGTTGGCGGTGCAGGCGGCTTCCCTGCCGCTGAACTGGTCGCCCTCGACGAGCATGGACCTGGCGGGGGTGGCGCACACGGTGACCGGGTACGCCGGCGCAGTCGGCTATGCCGCGTTGGCCGGACTCCTCGCGATCCGATTCCGCGACCGGCCGGGCCGGGTGGTCACGGCCCTGGCCGCGTGCGGCCAGCGGTCGATGACCTGCTACATCCTGCAGTCCGTGGTGTTCGTCGGGGTACTGGCCTCCTACGGCGGAGGCCTCGGCAACCGACTGGGGCTGTTGTCGACCGCGGTTCTGGCCATCGCGACCTGGGCGCTGAGCGTCGTGGTGGCCGAGGCCATGAGCCGGCGGGGCTACCGAGGCCCGGCCGAGGTCCTCCTCCGGCGCCTCACCTACCGACGGTTCCGGACGCCGAACCTGCCCTGACCGCAGGTCCGCCGGGCGGGCTCGTTGGCCGGCCCCGGGGAAGTCGAGTAACCGGATCAGGACGCAGGTCCATACGATGGCCCGGATTCGGTATTCCTTGGCGGGAGGCGGCTTGCGGGTCTGGCGCGGGCTGCGCGACGTCGCCGACGTCGGTCCAACCGTGGTTGCCGTCGGAGTGTTCGACGGGGTCCACCGGGGGCACCGGATGCTCGTCGAGCGGGCCGCTGCGCATGCCGCCGAGCTGGGGCACGTGCCGGTCGCGCTCACCTTCGACCCGCACCCGATGGCCGTGGTGCGCCCCGAGCGTGCCCCGCTGCTGCTGACCACCCTGGAGGACCGGCTGCGGCTGCTCGGCGAGGCCGGGGCGCAGGCGGCGCTGATCATCCCGTTCACGCCCGCGGTAGCCGCGGCCTCGGCCCGGGAGTTCGCCCACACGGTGCTGGTCGAGACCCTGCGGACCTCGGTGGTGGTGGTCGGTGCCGACTTCCACTTCGGCGCCAACGCCTCCGGCGACGTGCCCGGCCTGCAGGCGCAGGGCAAGGAGTTCGGCTTCACCGTCGACCCGATCGACGTCCAGCGGGACTCGGTGGCGCGGCTGTCCTCCACCCGGGCCCGCGAGTTGCTCGCGGCCGGCGACGTCGCCGGCGCGGCGGAGATCCTGGGCCGGCCGCACAGCCTGACCGGCCTGGTGATCAGCGGTGAGCGGCGCGGACGCGAGCTGGGCTTCCCGACGGCGAACCTGGCCTGCCCGCCCGGCCTGGCCGTCCCGGCCGACGGCGTCTACGCCGGTTGGCTGGCCCGGCCGGGGGAGCCCCGGATGCCGGCGGCGATCTCGGTCGGTTCGAACCCGACGTTCGAGGAGGGCCTGGAGCGTCGTGTCGAGGCCTACGCCATCGACCGCGACGACCTGGACCTCTACGACCAGCGGGTCACCGTCGAGTTCGTGGCCCGGCTGCGCGGGATGGAGTCCTTCGACTCGGTCGAGACCTTGGTGGCGCAGATGGACCAGGACGTCGCCGACACCCGGGCGCTGCTGGGCCCCACGCCGACCGGACCGGGCTGACCGGCCGCCCGCCGCGGACCGGCCAGGGGGCCGCTGGTCAGGAGTTGCGTCACCCACTGGTAACCTTCACGCTGCCGTAACTTTCGGCCGCGGATCGAGAGCGCCCGGGTGGACCTGCCCCGGAGCACCGCGCAGCGACCCCTGAGGAGTTGTGAGTTCCAGCTATGCCGCTTGACAGTGCCCAGAAGAAGTCGATCCTCACCGACTATGCGCTCTCCGAGAACGACACGGGCTCCCCGGAGGCGCAGGTCGCGCTGCTCACCAAGCGCATCTCGGATCTGACCGAACACCTCAAGAAGCACAAGCACGACCACCACAGCCGGCGCGGCCTGCTGCTGCTCGTCGGTCGCCGTCGCCGCCTGCTCCAGTACCTGTCCCGGACCGACATCGCGCGCTACCGCTCCCTGATCGAACGGCTCGGGCTGCGCCGCTAGTTCCGCCCGTCGGATTTTCCACCGATGAAACTGACACCGAAGGAGCGGTCGGCGCTGCGGGCCTCCCGCCGCCGGTCCTCGGTAGTGGCCCCCGGATCCTGCATAACGGAACCCCGTGTGCCTCGATCGAAGACCGGTCGCTTGGCCCCTAGGCACCCGGCCGCCTCCGTCACCTAAGGAGGGGGCGCCCATGGAGGGTCCCGAAATCACATTCGCCGAAGCCCGTCTGGACAACGGACCGTTCGGCACCCGCGTCGTCCGGTTCGAGACCGGCCGACTTGCCAAGCAAGCCGCAGGTAGTGCCGCCGTCTATCTGGACGGCGACACGATGGTGCTGTCGGCCACGACCGTGGCCAAGTCGCCGCGGGAGGGTCTGGACTTCTTCCCGCTGACCGTCGACGTCGAGGAGCGGATGTACGCCGCCGGGCGTATCCCCGGCTCGTTCTTCCGCCGCGAGGGGCGTCCGTCCGAGGACGCGATCCTGACCTGCCGGCTCATCGACCGGCCGCTGCGGCCGACTTTCGCCAAGGGCCTGCGCAACGAGATCCAGATCGTGGAGACGGTGTTCGCGCTGGACCCCGACGACCTCTACGACGTCGTCGCGATCAACGCGGCCTCGATGTCCACGCAGCTGTCCGGCATCCCGTTCTCCGGACCGATCGGCGGCGTGCGCGTCGCGCTGATCGACGAGCGTTGGGTGGCGTTCCCGCGCCACTCGGAGCTGGCGCGTGCGGTCTTCGACATGGTCGTCGCCGGGCGGGCGCTCGACGACGGTGACGTCGCCATCATGATGGTCGAGGCCGAGGCCACCACCGAGACGATCGACCTGATCGCCGGCGGCGCCACCGCGCCGACCGAGGAGGTCGTCGCGGCAGGCCTGGAGGCCGCGAAGCCGTTCATCGCCGCGCTGTGCGCCGCTCAGGTCGAGGTGGCGAGCAAGGCGGCGAAGCCGACCGCCGAGTTCCCGATCTTCCTGGACTACCAGGACGACGTCCTCGAAGCGGTCACGACCGCGGCGTCGGCCGAACTGTCCGCGGCGCTGGCGATCGCGGGCAAGCTGGAGCGCGAGGCGGAGCTCGACCGCGTCAAGGCCGAGACCCTGGCCAAGCTGGCCGTGCAGTTCGAGGGCCGCGAGAAGGAACTGTCCGCCGCGTTCCGGTCGGTCACCAAGAAGGCCGTCCGGGCCCGGATCGTCAAGGACAAGATCCGCATCGACGGCCGTGGGCTGCGCGACATCCGGCAGCTCACCGCCGAGGTCGAGGTCATCCCGCGGGTGCACGGGTCGGCTCTGTTCGAGCGTGGCGAGACCCAAATCCTGGGCGTGACGACGCTGAACATGCTGCGCATGGAGCAGCAGATCGACACGCTCAACCCCGAGACGAAGAAGCGCTACATGCACAACTACAACTTCCCGCCCTACTCGACCGGTGAGACCGGTCGCGTGGGTTCGCCGAAGCGGCGCGAGATCGGCCACGGTGCGCTCGCCGAGCGCGCAATCCTGCCGGTGCTGCCCAAGCGCGAGGAGTTCCCCTACGCGATCCGGCAGGTCTCCGAGGCGCTCAGCTCGAACGGCTCGACCTCGATGGGATCGGTGTGCGCCTCGACCCTGTCGCTGCTCAACGCCGGCTGCCCGCTCAAGGCACCGGTGGCGGGCATCGCGATGGGTCTGGTCTCCGAGGGCGGCGAGTACGTGACGCTGACCGACATCCTCGGCGCCGAGGACGCGTTCGGCGACATGGACTTCAAGGTCGCCGGCACCCGGCAGTTCGTCACCGCGCTGCAGTTGGACACCAAGCTCGACGGCATCCCCGCCTCGGTGCTGGCAGGCGCGCTGACCCAGGCCCGTGAGGCCCGGCTGCACATCCTCGACGTGATGGCTGAGGCGATCGAGGGTCCGGACGAGATGAGCGACTACGCGCCGCGGATCATCACGATCAAGATCCCGGTCGACAAGATCGGCGAGGTGATCGGCCCGAAGGGCAAGATCATCAACCAGATCCAGGCCGACACCGGCGCCGAGATCTCGATCGAGGACGACGGCACCATCTACGTCGGAGCGACCAACGGTCCGGCTGCCGAGGCCGCGCGGAACACGATCAACGCAATCGCCAACCCGACCATGCCGGAGGTCGGCGAGCGTTACCTGGGCACGGTGGTCAAGACCACCACGTTCGGCGCGTTCGTCTCGCTGGTTCCCGGCCGCGACGGCCTGCTGCACATCTCGCAGTTGCGCAAGCTGGCGGGCGGCAAACGGGTCGACAACGTCGAGGACATCGTCGCCGTGGGCAGCAAGCTGCTGGTCGAGATCGCCGAGGTCGACCCGCGCGGCAAGCTGTCGTTGATCCCGGTGGTCGAGGGCGAGGAGCCCGCCGGCAGCGCCGACGAGTGACGGCCAGGAATCTGACGTCCGGCCAGCAGCGTCCGGGGTCCACCCGGACGCTGCTGGCTCCAGGCCCGGACTCCGGTGGGGTGCGCCGCACCGTGCTGCCCGGTGGCCTGCGGGTGCTGACCGAGCAGATGCCGTCCGTGCGGTCGGCGACGTTCGGCATCTGGGTGGCAGTCGGCTCGCGGGACGAGACGCCCAGCCTGGCCGGTGCCACGCACTATCTCGAGCACCTGCTGTTCAAGGGCACCCGGCGTCGCAATGCGTTGGCGATCTCGGCGGCCCTGGAGGCCGTCGGCGGCGACCTGAACGCGTTCACCAGCAAGGAGTACACGTGCTACCACGCACGGGTGCTCGACGCCGACCTGCCGCTGGCGATCGACGTGATCGTCGACATGGTCACCTCCTCGCTGATCTCCTCGGCCGACGTCGACGCCGAACGCGACGTGATCCTCGAAGAGATTGCGATGAACGAGGACGACCCCTCGGACGCGGTGCAGGAGGCGTTCGCGGGCATGCTGCACGGCGACTCCCCGCTGGGGCGTCCGATCCTCGGCACGGTCGACTCCATCCGCGGCCTGAACCGGACCGCGATCGCCGGCTACTACCGCCGGCGCTACGTGGCCCCGAACATCGTCGTCACCGCCGCCGGGAATCTGACCCACAATCAGGTCGTCCGGCAGGTGCGGTCGGCGTTCAACAAGGCCGATGCGCTGGGCAACGACTCCGCCCCCGCGGCCGTGCGGCACGGGGTGGCCCGGCAGGCCGCCCGGCCCGGCGTGCGGGTGCTGAACCGGCCCACCGAGCAGGCCAACCTCGTGCTCGGGATGCCCGGGTTGGCGCGCAACGACTCGCGCCGCTTCGCGATGGGGGTGCTGAACTCCGCGTTGGGCGGTGGCATGAGCTCGCGGCTGTTCCAGGAGGTCCGGGAGAAGCGCGGGCTGGCCTACTCGGTCTACAGCTACACCGCGCAGTACGCCGACGCCGGCGCGTTCTCCATCTACGCCGGTTGCCTGCCGCAGAAGATCGACGACGTCCTCGACGTCTGCCGCACCGAACTGGCGGCGGTCGCCGAGAACGGCATCACGCCCGAGGAACTGGCCCGCGGCATCGGCCAACTCAAGGGCGGCTACGTCCTCGGGCTGGAGGACACCGGCCAACGAATGTCACGGCTGGGCAAGTCCGAGGTCGCCTACGGCGAACTGCTCCCGGTCGATGAGGTGCTGGATCGGTTGGACTCGGTGACCCTCGACGAGGTCGCCGCCGTGGCCCGCGAGCTGCTGGGCGCCCCGCAGACCCTGGCGGTGGTCGGCCCGTTCGAGCCCGACAGAGATTTCGGCGGGCAGGCATCGTGAGCGACTGCGAGGAGCGAGGAACGGGCGAGGAGCACGAGCGAACCCAGGAGGCACCGTGACGATTCGGGTCGGGGTTCTGGGCTCGGCCGGCCGCATGGGTCAGGAGACCTGCCTGGCGGTCGAGGGCGCGGACGACATGGAGCTGGTGGCCCGGGTCGACCAGGACGACCCGATCGGCGGCCTGGTCGACGCCGGGGCGCAGGTCGTCGTCGACTTCACCCACCCCGGCGTGGTCCTGGGCAACCTCGAGTTCACGATCACGAACGGCATCCACGCGGTCGTCGGAACCACCGGGTTCGACGAGGTTCGGCTGGACATGGTCCGGGGCCTGCTGGCCGCAAATCCGAAGGTCGGGGTGTTGATCGCGCCGAACTTCGGGATCGGCGCGGTACTGATGATGCGCTTCGCCGCGCAGGCCGCCCGGTACTTCGGCTCCGCCGAGATCATCGAGCTGCACCACCCGGACAAGGCCGACGCGCCCAGCGGCACCTCGGCGCGCACCGCCGAGCTGATGGCCGCCGCGCGTGCCGAGGCGGGCCGGGGACCGATGCCAGACGCCACCCGCACCGGCCTGCCCGGGGCTCGCGGGGCGAAGGTCGAGGGCGTGCCGATCCACTCGTTGCGGGTGCGGGGCCTGGTCGCGCACCAGGAGGTCATCCTCGGCGACGTCGGCGAGACGCTCACGATCCGGCACGACTCGTTGCACCGGTCCTCGTTCATGCCCGGGGTACTGCTCGGGGTCCGTCGGTTGGCCGCCGGCGTCCCCGGGCTCACCGTCGGACTGGAGAACTTTCTCGACCTTTCGTGAACCCCACAGCACAAATGGCACAGCGTCAGATCGCCAATTGATCACTGAACGCATTCGCCTGATTTCTTTGCGTTGAAGCAAGGGCGGCGTGGCCGACGCTTCGGACAAATCAGGTGGCACACACGCCGTCCGATCTTCGGAAAAGTTCCGATGTGTCCGACGCGGCGGATATTGTCCAGGCAACCCACCCCAGCGATCGGTGATCGCCTTACCGAACAAGGATTCACATGCCGCTCCGCGTTCCTCGTCGTGCCGCCGCGTTGATTGCTGCGCCGGCCCTGCTCTCCAGTGGGGTGCTCCTCGCGAGCCCCACGGCGCGCGCCGCGGGTTCGGAGGTCCCGGCCTACAAGGGCTCGGCGATCGCGCTGCACGTCCAGGTCGGGGTGGGCGGTACCACGATCATCGACTCGCTGCTGCCGGGCGGCGTGAAGTTCCCGACCGGCGGTGCGGGCAGTGTGCTCACGTTGCCCGAGGAGCTCTCCCAGGTCGCGACCTTGAAGGTGCTCAACGAGTCCTCGGATATCGACGGGCACGGTTCGCTGCACTCGAACGCGCACACGGCCTCGCTCGGCGTGCTGGGCGGCCTGCTCGGTGCCCGGGTGCTCAACGCGGACTGCTCAGCCGACCGCAGGAACGTCGTCGGCGACTCGCAGGTGCTCGGCCTGGAGCTGGGTGGCCAGCAGATCCCGGTCGACCCGGGCCCCAACTTCAAGGTGGAAATCCCCGACTCGTTGAAGGCGCTGCTGTCCGGCGGCATCTACGTCAACGAGCAGCGGGAGCTGCCCGGCGGCGAGCTGCAGGTCCGGGCGCTGCACGTGCACCTGGTCGTCGCGCCGGCGGCGTTGTCCGACGCGCTGAGGTCGACGATCGCCGAGGTCCGCCAGCTGGCCCAGCAGGTGACCAACGCCGTCGAGAAGGCCACCGGCAAGACGCTCGAGCAGCTCGTCGGCTCGGACTCCACGCTCGGCAACGTCCGGCACGGCGCACAGTCCGACCAGTCGGCCCGACGGGACTACGCCGCCCAGCACCCGGCCGCGACCGCCCACCAGGGCGGCGCCCAGGCCGTCGCGCGCCCGGCAGCCCCAGCAGCTCCGGCAGCCCCCGCGGCTCCGGCAGCCCCAGCAGCTCCGGCAGCCCCCGCGGCTCCGGCAGCCCCAGCGGCTCCGGCAGCCCCCGCCGGCCCGCAGCAGGGGAGCAGCGCCACCACCACCGACAAGGCCGACGGCGCCTCGATCTCGCGCCATCCGGCAGCCGACGACTCGACCGAGCCTTCGTCGGCCGGCATGGACAGCCGTGCTGAGCGGGGCGCCAAGGACTCCGCCCCGGCCCAGGAGGCGCCGGCCGCCGATCCGGCCGCGACCCCGAAGCCGAGCGCCGCCCCGGCGGTGGCCACCAAGGCGACGCCCAAGCCCACGACCGCCCCGAAGGCCGACACCGCGCCGCAGGCTGATTCGGCCCCGCAGGCCGACGCCCAGCCGGCGGCGGGCGAGCCGGCCGCGATCCACCAGGACTCGCCGGGCGCGTACTACGGCAACCAGACCAAGTCCGACCCGAGCGCACTCTCGCGGGAGAGCACCCGCGCCGACGTCCGGGCGCACGAGAAGTCCGACGGCAGCGACCTGACCGCGCCGCAGCGCGCCGCAGCCCCGACCGCGCCCCGCCCGGCTGCGGAGAACATCAACGGACTGGTCGGCGTCGACGTGGTGGTCAGCCAGGTCGACTGCACCGGGGCCGAGGTGGTCGAGGCCGCCCACGTCCCGCACGACCTGCCGAGCACCGGCGCCAACGGCCATGCCATGCGCAACACCGGTGCCGCGGGTCTCGCCCTGCTGGGCCTGGGCGCCACGGTCGTGACCATCGCTCGGCGCCGTCGCCAGGGGCTGCACCGCGGCTGAGACCGATCGATCGGGAGCCACTGCGGAAACTGTCAGTGGCTCCCGGCAAGATCTGTTCTCGGACCGAGGGGCGTTATGACTGTGACAGAGGTGGCCGTGACATCGGCCGGGGGCGACACCGCGAGTGCTGCCGATGAGGTGGTGTTCCGCAGCGCGATGACGGTGGAGTTGGTCAAGGCCAATGCGGCGGACGCGGACGTGCTGTTCGCGGCCCGGGTCTCGACCAAGGGGGAGGCCTCACGGGCCGACGTCGACTCCGACGCGTCGCGCTCGGCCGGGCTGATCCGGTACTTGATGCGCGATCGGCACGGCAGCCCGTTCGAGCACAACTCGATGACGTTCTTCGTCGAGGCGCCGATCTTCGTGTTCCGCGAGTTCATGCGGCACCGGATCGCCTCGTACAACGAGGAGAGCGGCCGATACCGGGAGCTGCGTCCGGTGTTCTACGTCCCCGGCCCGGAGCGCATGCTGCGTCAGGAGGGCAAGCCCGGCGCGTACCACTTCGTCGACGGCACCCCGGAGCAGCACGCGCTGGTCACCCGGCTGACCGAGGACTCCTGCCGGGCCGCGTACGCCGCCTACCAGGAGATGCTCGCGGCCGGGATCGCCCGGGAGGTGGCCCGGATCGTCCTGCCGGTCACGACGTTCTCGTCGATGTACGTGACCATGAACGCCCGGGCGCTGATGAACTTCCTGTCGTTGCGCACCAAGCGCGAGGACTCCGCGTTCCCCTCGTTCCCGCAGCGGGAGATCGAGATGGTCGCCGAGGAGATGGAGCGGCGCTGGGCCGAGCTGATGCCGCTCACCCACGCGGCGTTCGACGACAACGGCCGGGTCGCCCCCTAGTGCTGGGTCGGTCCGACCGGTGAGCGGGGCAGTTGTCCGCTGTCGAGGCGGGTCATGCGGGATACTTCGAACATGTCCAGTTCAGCGGTGAGCGCCGCCACCCCGTTCGGTCGGGTGCTGACGGCGATGATCACGCCGTTCGACGCCCACGGTGAGCTCGATCTCGACGGCACCGCGCGGCTCGCGGTCGAGTTGATGGACGCGGGCCACGACGGCCTGGTCCTCAACGGCACCACCGGCGAGTCGCCGACCACGACCGACTCCGAGAAGGAGCGGGTCGTCCGGGCGGTCGTCGAGGCCGTCGGCGACGGCGCGGTGATCATCGCCGGCGTCGGCACCAACGACACCCGGCACACGGTAGAACTGGCGCGGGCGGCCGAGAAGGCCGGGGCGCACGGTCTGTTGGTCGTGACCCCGTACTACAACAAGCCGCCGCAGGAAGGCCTGTACGAGCACTTCCGGACCGTGGCCGACTCGACCGGCCTGCCGGTGATGCTCTACGACATCCCGGGGCGCTCCGGCGTGCCGATCGCCGGCGAGACGCTGATCCGCCTGGCCCACCACGACCGCATCGTCGCCGTGAAGGACGCCAAGGACGACCTCGGCGCCTCGAGCGTCGTGCTGGCCGCCACCGACCTGGCGTACTACTCGGGCAGCGACATGTTCAACCTGCCGCTGCTGTCCATCGGCGCGGTCGGCTTCGTCAGCGTGGTCGGCCACCTGGTCGGCCCGCGCCTGCGGCGACTGGTCGAGGCCTACACGTCGGGCGCGACCGTCGAGGCGACCGCTCTGCACCGCGAACTGCTGCCCGTCTACGAGGGCATCTTCCGCACGCAGGGCACGATCCTCGTCAAGGCCGCGCTGGCTTTGCAGAGCCGCCCCGGGGGCGGCGTACGACTACCGCTGGTCCCGGCCACGCCGGCCCAGATCGAGCAGTTGCGGACGGACCTGGTCGCGGGCGGGGTCCCGCTCGGCTCTGGCTGAGCGGCGACCGCGGTTTCCGCGGTGGATCAACAGACGGGAATTCGACAAGTGAACGTAAGTCGCACGGTGTGCCCGGTCGCCCCGAACCGTGAGGCTGCCGTATGAGCCACCCGCACCCGGAACTGCCCGCACCCGGGCCCCTGGCCCCGGGCGGACTGCGGATCGTCTCGTTGGGTGGCATCGGCGAGATCGGTCGCAACATGACCGTGTTCGAGAACAACGGCCGCCTGCTGATCGTCGACTGCGGCGTGTTGTTCCCGGAGGCTCACCAACCCGGCGTCGACCTGGTCCTGCCGGACTTCTCGGCGATCGCCGATCGTCTCGACGACGTCGAGGCGATCGTGCTCACCCACGCCCACGAGGACCACATCGGCGCGGTGCCCTACCTGCTGCGCCGCAAGGCCGACATCCCGCTGGTCGGGTCGAAGCTAACCCTGGCGCTGGTCGAGGCCAAGCTCGCCGAGCACCGCATCCGGCCGTACACGCTGCAGGTAGTCGAGGGCGACCGCGAGCGGTTCGGACCGTTCGACTGCGAGTTCCTCGCGGTCAACCACTCGATCCCGGACGCGATGGCGGTGGCCATCCGGACCTCGGCGGGGCTGGTGCTGCACACCGGCGACTTCAAGATGGACCAGCTGCCGCTCGATGGCCGGCTCACCGACCTGCCGGGATTCGCGCGGCTCGGTGCCGAGGGCGTCGACCTGTTCATGGTCGACTCCACCAACGCCGAGGTTCCTGGGTTCATCCCGAACGAGCGCAACATCGGCCCGGTGCTCGACCGGGTCTTCGGCAAGGCCTCGCGGCGCATCATCGTGGCCTGCTTCGCCTCGCACGTGCACCGCGTCCAGCAGATCCTGGACACGGCGCACGCGCATGGCCGCAAGGTCGCGATGGTGGGCCGGTCGATGGTGCGCAACATGGGCGTCGCGCGCGACCTGGGCTACCTGCACGTCCCGCCCGGCCTGCTGATCGACATGAAGGCCATAGACGAGTTGATGCCCGAGAAGGTCCTGCTCCTCTGCACGGGCTCGCAGGGCGAACCGATGTCGGCGCTGTCGCGGATGGCCAACCGCGACCACGCGATCAGCATCCTCGCCGACGACACCGTCGTGCTGGCCTCCTCGCTGATCCCGGGTAACGAGAACGACGTCTTCCGGGTCGTGAACGGGCTGACCCGCCTCGGCGCGAACGTGGTGCACAAGTCCAACGCGATGGTCCACGTCTCCGGCCACGCCTCGGCCGGCGAGCTCATCTACTGCTACAACCTGGTCAAGCCGCGCCACGTCATGCCGGTCCACGGCGAACCGCGGCACCTGCGCGCCAACGCCGAGCTGGCAATGCTGACCGGCGTCCCGGCCGAACGGATCGTGATGGCCGAGGACGGCGTGGTGGTCGACCTGGTCGACGGTTCGGCCCGCATCGTCGGTTCGGTGCCGTGCGGGTACGTCTACGTCGACGGACTGTCGGTCGGCGACGTCACCGAGGCCTCGCTGAAGGACCGGCGCATCCTCGGCGAGGAAGGGTTCGTCTCGGTCTTCGTGGTCCTCGACGCCAGCACGGGCAAGATCACCGGGGGCCCCGAGGTCTCGGCGCGCGGCTCGGGGATCGACGACGCGGCACTGCAGGGGGTGCTGCCCCGGATCGTCGAGGCGTTGCACGGTGCGGCCACCGGCGGCGTGGACGACCAGCACACGCTGCAGCAACTGATCCGCCGGGTCGTCGGCAAGTGGGTCAACGAGACCTACCGGCGTCGCCCGATGATCGTGCCGGTCGTCGTCCTGGTGTAGCGCACGCCGGTCACCACGGCGCCCTGACGGCGGCGTGGCTCAAGTGGTCTGTGGGGCATTTGAGATTAAAGTGGCGCCATGGCTACACGTGTGCCCAAATCCACGCCGGCCGCCAAGCGCAAGGCTTCGGCCGGGCGAGGCGGTTCCGCCCGGCCGGTCAAGGGATCTGCGGGCAGCGTGCTGGACCCGCCGGGCACCGCGAACACGCGGTTGCGCCGGGTCGCCGTCTCGACCATGAAGGTCAACCCGGTATCCGGGCTGATCATGGGGCTGTGGGTGCTCGTCGAGAGCATCTACCTGGGCATCGCCCGCGGGATCGGCAAGGTCATCCGCAGCGTCAACCGTTCGGCGCGGGAACTCGATCCGGAGCACCGCCGCGACGGCTTCGGCCTGAGCCTGGTCGGCCTGGCCGTGGTGGTCGCCGCCGGTGAGTGGTGGGGCCTGCACGGCTTTGTCGGTGCGGTGGTCCGCGCGGTGGTTTCCGGCAGCCTCGGCTCGGTGGGCCTGGTGGTGCCGCCGGCGCTGATCGCGTTGGGCGTCCATGTGTTGCGCAACACCGGCGACGGCTCGGCCGGAGGCCGGGTCACCGTCGGCACCTCCTGCCTGGCGTTCGGCATCTGCGGCTTGGTCGAACTGCACGACGGCATCCCGCGCCCGCAGGAGGGCACCGGGGCCATGCACCGGGCCGGCGGCATGATCGGCTACCTGGCCGCCGGGCCCCTGGCCGCGGCGACGGCCTCCGCGGTGGCCGCGGCACTGTTGGTCCTGCTGTCCGTCTTCGGTCTGCTGGTGGTAACCGCGACCCCGGTGCGCCAGGTGCCCGAGCGCCTGCGGGCGTTGGCCACGCCGCTGCTCGGCCCTCCGGGGGAATGGGAGCCGGCCCACAGCGAGGCCTACGGCGACGGCGACGTCCCCTACGACCAGGAGGCCGACCGGGCGCCACGGCGTGGTCGCGGCCGCAAGCCCGGCACGGACGGGGAGATCCCGTTCGACACCCCCGTCCTCACACCGGTGCCCCGCCCGGCTCGTCGCGTGCCCGCCCCGGGCCCGCCCGCGGACGACCTGCTCGTCGACTTCCCGGCGCCGCCGAAGCCGAGGCCCGCGCCGGTCCCCCCACCCGCCCCGGGGCCCGTGCCCGCGACGGTCGTGGACTCGACCACGGACAAGCCGACCGACGTCATCGGCGTCACCGCGCCGCCCGCCGGCGGGACCGGCGAGGACAGCGGCTACCGCCTACCTGTCCCGACCGCCTTGTCCGCGGGCACCGCGCACAAGGCACGCACCGCCGCCAACGACCACGTCGTCGGGCAGCTGACCGGTGTGCTCGAGCAGTTCGACCTGGACGCCGAGGTCACCGGATTCACCCGTGGCCCGACGGTCACCCGGTACGAGGTCGAACTCGGCCCCGGCGTGAAGGTCGAGAAGGTCACCAACCTAAGCAAGAACATTGCCTACGCCGTCGCCAGCGCCGACGTCCGGATCCTCTCGCCGATCCCCGGCAAGTCCGCGATCGGCGTGGAGATCCCCAACGCGGACCGCGAACTGGTGTCCCTGGGCGACGTGCTGCGCTCGCCCACCGCGACCGACAACCCGCACCCGATGCTGGTGGCGTTGGGCAAGGACGTCGAGGGCGGCATGGTCTGCGCCAACCTCGCGAAGATGCCGCACATCCTGATCGCGGGTGCCACCGGCGCCGGCAAGTCCAGCTGCATCAACGCGCTGATCGTCTCGATCCTGATGCGCGCCACCCCGGACCAGGTGCGGCTGATCCTCATCGACCCCAAGCGGGTCGAGCTGACCGCGTACGAGGGCGTCCCGCACCTGATCACCCCGGTGATCACCAACCCGAAGCGAGCGGCAGACGCCCTCGGCTGGGTCGCCCGCGAGATGGACATGCGCTACGACGACCTGGAACACAGCGGCTTCAAGCACATCGACGACTTCAACTCCGCGGTACGCGAGGGCAGGCTCATCCCGCCGCTGGGCAGCGAGCGGATCTACAAGCCGTACCCGTACCTGCTGGTGATCGTCGACGAGCTGGCCGACCTGATGATGGTCGCCCCGCGCGACGTGGAAGGCCACATCCAGCGGATCACGCAGCTGGCCCGCGCCGCCGGCATCCACCTGGTGATCGCCACGCAGCGACCCTCGGTGGACGTTGTCACCGGTCTGATCAAGGCCAACGTCCCGTCGCGGCTGGCGTTCGCGACCTCCTCGCGGACCGATTCGCAGGTCATCCTCGACCAGCCGGGCGCGGAGAAGCTCGTCGGACAGGGCGATGGCCTGTTCCTGCCGATGGGCGCCAGCAAGCCGATCCGGGTCCAGGGCGCGTTCGTGCCCGAGAAGGAGATCGCGGCGGTCGTCAAGCACTGCAAGAAGCAGATGGAGGCGGTCTACCGCGACGACGTCACCGTCCCGGCGGCCTCCACCAAGGAGATCGACTCCGAGGTCGGTGACGATCTCGACCTGCTCTGTCAGGCCGCCGAACTGGTGATCACGTCGCAGTTCGGCTCGACGTCGATGCTCCAGCGCAAGTTGCGGGTCGGCTTCGCGAAGGCCGGTCGGCTCATGGATCTGATGGAAAGTCGCGGGATCGTCGGGCCCAGCGAGGGCTCGAAGGCTCGCGACGTGCTGATTCCCGCGGACGAGGCGCCCGATGTGGTCGCCGGATTGCGAGGCGAGTGAGTGATGGACGAGCCGATCGTCGAGGAGACGAACCCGGAGCAGAGCCAGGCCCAGCGCCGCTGGGAGGGCATGATCCGCGTCAGCAAGTCGCGAACCGAAGCCGGCAGCTCATCGGCCCGGGTCCAGCAACTGGTCGCCGAACCGGCGACCGGTGGGCCGCCCCGCGTGCACTCGGCCGGCGAGGCGCGCGCCGGGGGCCGGCGCTGGCAGCCGGAACCCGCCGACTGGACCTCCACGGTGTTCGGGATCGAGCTCCCGCACGACCCCGACTGCCCGCTGTACGACGACGAGCCGGACGAGCCGGAGTACGCGGCGGACGAGAACCCTCCGGCCGAGGCGCCCGGTGCCTTCGAGGGGGAGGCGCCGGCGCCCCCGGTCGACGAGGTTCCGGAGGAGCCGGTCGATGAGCCGGTCGATGAGCCGGTAGCCGAAGCGGCCGTGGCCGAGTGGATCCCGTTCACGCCGACCGACCCCTGGGGCCCGCCCCTCGATGCGGCGGAGTTCATCGACCCCGAGGACGACGAGGTCGTCGGCGGGGTGGTGCTGATCCCGGTGGCTGAGGCGGAGCCCGCGGAAGCTGATGTTTCGGGTATGAGAGTTGACACTCCGGGTATGAGAGTGCCCCGCCCGATCATCGATGATCGGGGTGTCACGGCGGCGGAGCACCCCGTCATCGACGCGGCAGACCTCGATCTCGTCGCCGTTCAACTCGAGGTCCTCGCCCAGGGACTGTCGAATGCGATCGACGAGCGGTACACCGAGCTTGCGGTGGTCGTCCCGCCCCGGAGCGAGCCCCGTCCGGCTGCCCAGGCGCGCGTGCCCGGCAGCCGCCGGGAGTCCGACCCGGTCATGCCGTCGACCGGCATCGGCGCGACGCTGGCCGCAGCCCGGCAGTCGGCCGGCCTGACCCACGACCAACTGGCCCGGATCACCCGGATCGGCGTGGCCCGCCTGGTCGAGTTCGAGAACGACGACTACTCCGGCTGCGGCGCCGACATCTTCGCCCGCGGGCGGTTGGACAGCATCGCCCGCGCGGTCGGGGTCGACCCGGAACCGCTGCTGCAGGAGTTCGACGCCAGGTACGGCGGCGTGCACACCGTGACCTACGGGGTCGGCGGCCGGCCGCAGATTCGGATGCCGCGGAACTGGACTCTGGTGCTGCTGTGCGCGCTCGCGGTGGCTGGGATCTACCCTGTCGCGTTGCTTGTGGTGGCCGTGCTCGGCTGACCCGGGCGTGCCCTGGCGGTGCGGGTGGCTGGAGTGGTCCCGAATGCCGCGTAGGCTGGTGAATTGTGACTTCGCGCCCGCGTCGACCGCGTCCGGCGGACGCGGTGGTGCGCCGTACCGCGCGCCGCCGCGAACCCCGTCCGGTCGTGCAGGCACCCGTCGAGGTGTCGGCCACCCCGACCGTGTCCCTGGTGACCCTGGGCTGTGCCCGTAACGAGGTCGACTCCGATGAGTTGGCGGGCCGGTTGGCCGGGGCGGGCTGGGTCGTCGGCGACGACCCGGAGCGCGCCGACGTGATCGTCGTCAACACCTGCGGCTTCGTCGAGGCTGCGAAGAAGGACAGCATCGACGCCCTGCTGGCCGCCTCCGACATCGTCGACGGCGCGGCCGGTCGGGCCGTCGTCGCCGTGGGCTGCCTGGCCGAGCGCTACGGAGCGGAGTTGGCTGCGGCGCTGCCCGAGGCGCGCGTCCTGGGCTTCGACGACTACGGCGACATCGGCTCCCGGCTGCGCGACGCGGTGGCCGGCGTCTCGCACGTCGCGCACACCCCCCGCGACCGCCGCGCGCTGCTGCCGCTGACCCCCGTCGACCGTCCGGCCGCCGCCGGTGGCGTCTCCGTTCCCGGGCATGCACCAGCCGGCACCGACCCGGTCGCGGACCTGCTGGCCTGGGCCGGCCCGGGCAGCGGCCCGCGTCCGCTGCGTCGTCGGCTCGACGGCGGGCCGATGGCCCCGCTCAAGCTGGCCTCGGGCTGCGACCGGCGTTGCGCGTTCTGCGCGATCCCGTCGTTCCGCGGCGCGTTCCTGTCCCGGCCGCCGGTCGAGGTGCTCGAGGAGGCGGCCTGGCTGGCCGCGGGCGGGGTCCGCGAGATCGTGCTGGTCTCGGAGAACTCGACGTCATACGGCAAGGACCTCGGCGAGCTGCGCCTGCTCGAGCGACTGCTGCCGCGGTTGGCGCAGATCGAGGGCGTCGAACGGGTGCGGGTGAACTACCTGCAGCCGGCGGAGATGCGCCCGTCGCTGGTCGACGTGCTCACCGGCACCCCCGGTGTGGCCCCGTACTTCGACCTGTCCTTCCAGCACTCGTCGGCCGACGTGCTGCGGCGTATGCGCCGCTTCGGCGACACCGACCGGTTCCTCGAGCTGATCGACAGCATCCGCTCGCGGCAGCCCGGCGCCGGGATCCGGACCAACGTCATCGTGGGCTTCCCCGGCGAGACCGAGGCCGACGTCGTGGAGCTGGAGCGCTTCCTCAGTGCCGCCCGCCTCGACGCGGTCGGCGTGTTCGGCTACTCCGACGAGGACGGCACCGAGGCGGTCGCGTTCGACGGAAAGGTCGACGAGGCGGAGATCCGCGATCGGCTCGAGCGGATCACGCGGCTGGTCGAGCAGGTGGCCGAGGACCGGGCCGCCGACCGGGTCGGTGACGAGGTGATCGTGCTGGTCGAGTCGACCGAGGGTGGCGACTACCCGGGGGACGACCGGTTCGGGCCCGCGGTCGCGGAGGGCCGCGCGGCGCATCAGGCGCCGGAGGTCGACGGCGGGGTGGTGCTGGTCGGGCCGTTCGAGTCGCGCGTCGGGGAGTTCGTGACCGCCCGGGTGGTCGGGAGTTTCGGGGTGGACCTGGTGGCCGAGGCGGTCGGGGTGAGCGGCGGCGCACTCGCCGGCGCGCTGGCCGGGGCGGTCGGGTGAGTGCCCTGACGCAGGATCATCTGGCTGACCCCGTCTCGCGAGTCGGCGCCGCCAACCTGGCAAACGGTCTGACGGCCCTGCGTCTGCTGCTCGTCCCGGTTTTCGTTGTCGTGCTGTTCCACGGCGGCGGGCACGTCCACTCATGGCGCTGGTTCGCCTGGGTGGTGTACGCGGTGGCCGCGGTCACCGACACCCTCGACGGCCGGGTGGCCCGCAGCCGCGGGCTGGTGACCGACTTCGGGAAGATCGCCGACCCGATCGCGGACAAGGCCCTGTCCGGCGCCGCGTTGATCGGGTTGTCGACGCTGGGCGACCTGCCGTGGATCGTCACGATCATCGTGCTGGTCCGGGAGATCGGCGTGACGCTGCTGCGGTTCTGGGTCATCCGCCGCGGCGTCATCGCGGCCAGCCGCGGTGGGAAGCTGAAGACGATGCTGCTCGGCTTCGGCACCGGTTTCTGGATCCTGCCGTTCACCGGCTTCGGGCACGACATCGCTCGGGTGCTGATGACCGCCGCGGTCGTGGTCGCCTTGCTCACCGGCTACGACTATCTCTTGCGCGCTCTGCGGCTGCGCCGGACGGCCCCGGTGGTCTGAGCTGCCATGACCCGCGTCGAGCTGCTCACCGTCGGCGACGAACTGCTGTCCGGACTGGTGCTCAACTCGAACGTGGCCCGGGTTGCTGACGCGCTCGGCTCGCTCGGGCTCGGCCTGTCCATGGTCTGCGACGTGGCGGACGACCTCGACGAGATCGTCGCGGCGCTGCGGGCGGCCACCGCGCGGGCCGACATCGTGCTGTGCAGCGGCGGGCTCGGCCCGACCTCCGACGACCTGACCCGCGACGCGCTCGCGGCAGCGGCCGGGGTGGACCTGGTCCGCGACCCGACGCTGATCGACGTGATCCGGTCGCGGTACGCGCAGTGGAACGTCGTCCCGACCGACGTGGCGCTGCGGCAGGCCGACGTCCCGGTCGGGGCCGAGGTCGTGCCGAACCCGCAGGGGAGCGCGCCCGGCCTGCGGATGGAGCTCGCCGGCGCGGTCGTGATCGCCTTGCCCGGCGTTCCTCGCGAGCTGGTCGCCATGCTCGACGAGCAGGTGGTGCCGTACCTGGCCAAGACCGTCGCCACGCAGCGACGCGAGACCCGGACCGTGCGGGTGGCGCTGGCCGGCGAGTCGACGATCGCGGCGGCGCTGGCCGACCTCGAGGCGCGCGGCGCCGTGCGGTTCGCGTACGTCGCCGCCCCCGGCGACGTCGCGGTGCGGCTCACCGGCGACCCGGAACTGGTTGCCGAGGCGACCGAGCAGGTCGTTGCGCAAGTCGGCGATGCCGCGTACTCCACCGACGGCCGCAAGATGCCGGAGGTCCTGCGCGACCTGCTGCTGGCTGAGGGCGGCACGGTGGCCGTGGCGGAATCGGTCACCGGCGGCATGGTCGGTGCCGCGCTCACCGACCCGTCCGGTGCCTCGGCCACGTTCCTGGGCGGGGCACTGGTGTACGCCACCGCGGCCAAGGCCGAACTCGGCGTACCCGCCGACCTGCTGGCCGAACGGGGCCCGGTCGATCCGGACGTGGCCGCGGCACTGGCCGCCCGGGTGCGCGCCCGGCTGGGCGCCCGGTACGGGCTGGCCACCACTGGCGTGGCCGGGCCGGACCCGGTCGATGACGTTCCCGCGGGCACCGTGTACGTAGCGGTCGACTCCGACAAAGGTTGTGTCGTCGCCCGGCTGGCGCTGCCCCCGAGCCGCGACCTGGTCCGTGAGTTGTCCGTGGTGCACGTCCTGGACCTGCTCCGGCGGCACCTGCTCGACCTGCCGCTACTCGATGCCCCCGCGTCGCGACCGGTCCGCGCGACCCGGAATTGATGACGCCTGTCAGCAATTAGGAACGTTCGATGAAGAACACGTTCCGGACACATCGCAAGAGGGACGGTCGGCGAGTACCTTTGTGACAACTGGCACGCGGACAAGGTCGGAAGGAAGGCCGGACGTTGATCCTGCTGAGACTGCTCGTGGGGGACGTGCTGCGTTCCCGCCGGCAGGCCCAGGGCCGGACCCTGCGTGAGGTCTCCGGCTCCGCCCGCGTGTCGCTCGGGTACCTCTCCGAGGTCGAGCGTGGGCAGAAGGAAGCGTCCTCCGAACTGCTTGCCGCCATCTGCGAAGCACTCGGCGTGCGCATGTCCGACCTGATGCGTGACGTCAGCGACTCACTCGCCGTGGCCGAGACCGTCCCGGCCAACGTGCTGCCACTGGAGCCGATCTCGGTCTCCGACGCGGCCGACCAGACCGTGGTCGCGGCCTGACGCTGCCGGCGCGCACCTGAGCCCGGTTCAGGTCCGTAGGCGCAGCCCGCGGGGGGTCGCCCGGAACCCGGCCGCCTCCAACGCGCGACCCAACGCGGAATCGCCCACGGCGCCGCCGTCGGCCCGCTCGACGGTGAGCTTGCCCAACGCGCCTTCGCGCACCGCCAGCGCGAGGGCGTCGGCGGCGGGTTGCAGGCGCTCATCGGCCGCCGGCCAGGTCAGCAGCGAACGCCCACCGCGCTCCACGTAGAGCACGAGGGCGCCGTCGACCAGCACCACCAGCGCGCCCGCCTTCCGGCCCGGCTTGTGGCCCGAGGCCGCCTCGTCCGGCCGGGCCGGCCAGGGCAGTGCCGCGCCGTACGCGTTGGCCGGATCGGTGGCGGCCAGCACCAGCGCCCGCGGTCGGGCATCGGCTGTCGCGGGCTGGGCCCGGACCCGGTCGATCGCCCCGGGGAGTGCGAACTGCGCCGCGCCGAGCCCGGCCACCACGTACCCCCGGCTGCACCGCCCGGCCTCCTCGAAGGCCTTCAGCACCCGGTAGGCCGCGGCGAATCCGCCCGGCAGTCGCTCGGCGACCACCGCGCCACGGGTCAGCACCCCGTGCCGGTCGAGCAGCACGTCCGCGGCGGCCTGGGCACATCGGGTCGGGTCGGCGGTCGGTTCGGGCAGCAGTGACCACCGGCCGGCCACCGTCGGCGGGCCGGACCGGGTCGGCATCACCGGGCGCCCGAACCCCTGCCGGCGCCCCGCGTACCGGGGGCGTGGTGCCGCCGGGCGGCTCCGTGAGCCCCCCCGGGAACCGAGCAACGTGCGCAACGGGGCCAGGGTGTCGTTGGTCAACCGGCCTGCCCAGACCAGGTCCCAGATCGCGTTGGCCAGTGCCGTGTCGTCCGTGGCGCCGACCCGGTCGGACAGTTGCCGGAAGAACAGTGCGTGGCCGGCGGCCAGGGCTTCCAGCACCGCGCCGGGCAACTGGCCCTCAGCGGCGGCCGGGTCGACCGCGGGCAGCAGCAGCGGCGCACTGTCGGCCAGATACAGGCAGACCCAGCCGTCGTCGCCGGGCAGGGCGCCGCGCCCGGCCCAGAGCACCTCGCCGGCCGCGGTCACCTCGTCGAGCATCGCCGGGCGGTAGTCGGCGACCCGGGCGGGCAGGATCAACGTCTCCAACGCCGAGGCCGGGACCGCGGCGCCCTGCAACTGGTCGACCACCCGCAGCAGCCCGTCGATCCCACGCAACGAATCGGACCCGAGGTGTTGCCAGGTGGGCAGGAACCGGGCCAGCGCGACCTGCTCGACCGGCTCGATCTCCTTGCGCAGCAAGGCGATCGACAGCCTGCGCAGCCGGCGCAACACCTCGGTGTCGCACCACTCCGCGCCCGCGCCGCCCGGCCGGAACTCCCCGGCCACCACCCGTCCGCCGGCCTGCAGCCGGGTCAACGCGGCCCGGACGACAGCCGTGCCCAGACCGAACTGAGTCGCGACATCGCCGGTGGTGAACGGCCCGTGCGTGCGGGCCCACCGGGAGAGCAGGTCGCCCAGCGGATCGGCCACCGGCTCGGTGAAGGCCACCGGAACCCCGACCGGCAGGGCCACGCCGAGCGCGTCGGACAGCCGACCGGCGTCCTCCACCGCCGCCCAGCGCTCGATCCCGGCGATTCGGACCCGGATTGCCCGGCGCGTGGCCTCCAGCTCCGCCAGCCAGGTCGGCGTGCCGCCGCGAGCGATCGCTTCCTCGGTCGTCAGCGGGCCGAGCCACCGCAGCAGGTCGGCTACGCCCTCCAGCGTGTGGACCTGACGTTCCGTCACCAACCGTTGGAGCTCGCCTTCGACCCGCTCGATCGCCTCTGCCTCGAGCAGTTCCCGCAGGTCGGCCGCGCCGAGCAGTTCGGCCAGCAACGTCGAGTCCAGGGCCAACGCGGCCGCCCGGCGCTCGGCCAGCGGCGAGTCGCCCTCGTAGATGAACGCCGCCACGTACCCGAACAGGAGCGAACGCGCGAAAGGGGAGGGCATCGAGGTCTCGACCTCGACCACGCGTACCGAGCCCTTGGCGATGTCCGACATCAACTCGGTCAGGCCCGGGACGTCGAACACGTCCTGCAGGCACTCCCGCATCGTCTCCAGCAGGATCGGGAACGTCGGGTACTGCGCGGCGACCGACAGCAGCGACGCGGCCCGCTGCCGCTGCTGCCACAACGGCGAACGCCGCCCCGGGTCGCGGCGGGGCAGCAGCAGCGCCCGGGCCGCGCACTCGCGGAACCGGGCCGCGAACAGGGCCGAGCCGCCCACCTCCTGGGTGACCGCGGCCGAGACGTCGTCCGGGTCGAGGACGGCGGAGAGGCTGCCGTCGTCGGGCAGTTCGTCGATGTCGGGCAACCGCAGCACGATGCCGTCGTCGGCGTGCATCGCCTGGACGTCGATACCGAACTGCCGACGAAGACGCCCGGAGATCGCCAACGCCCACGGCGCGTGCACCTGGGCGCCGAATGGGGAGTGGATGCAGAACCGCCAGTCGCCCAGTTCGTCGCGGAACCGCTCCACGACGATGGTCCGGTCGTCGGGCACGTGACCGGTCGCCGCCCGCTGCTCGTCGAGATAGGCCAGCAGATTCTTACCGGCCCAGTCGTCCAGGCCGCACCGACGTAGGCGTTCGGTCGCGGTCGCGGTGTCCGACCGGATCAACTCCCGCTGGAAGGCGCCCAGCGCCCGACCCAACTCGATCGGGCGGCCCAGCTGATCGCCCTTCCAGAACGGCAGCCGACCCGGCTGCCCGGGCGCCGGCGAGACCAGCACCTTGTCGTGGGTGATGTCCTCGATCCGCCAGCTCGAAGAGCCCAGCGTGAACACGTCGCCGACCCGCGACTCGTAGACCATCTCCTCGTCGAGCTCCCCGACCCGGGAGGCCTTCTCCCCGACCAGGAACACCCCGAACAGGCCGCGGTCGGGGATGGTGCCGCCGCTGGTGACGGCCAGCCGCTGCGCGCCCGGCCGGGACCGCAGCGTGCCGGTCACGCGATCCCAGACCAGCCGCGGGCGCAGCTCGGCGAACGCGTCGGACGGGTAGCGGCCGGCCAGCATGTCGAGCACGGCGTCGAACGAACTGCGCGGCAACGCGGTGAACGACGCGGCGCGGGTGACCAGCGCGAGCGCGGCCTCGACGTCCCACTCGTCCATGGCCACCATCGCCACCAGGTGCTGGGCCAGCACGTCCAACGGGTTGCGCGGCACCCGGATCGCCTCGATGCTCCCGGCCGCCATTCGTTCGGACGTGACCGCGGCCGGCACCAGATCGCCCCGGTGCTTCGGGAACATCACCCCACGGCTGACCGCGCCCACCTGGTGGCCGGCCCGGCCGATGCGTTGCAGGCCGGCGGCGACCGAAGGCGGCGACTCGACCTGCACGACCAGGTCGACGGCGCCCATGTCGATGCCCAGTTCGAGGCTGGAGGTCGCCACCACGGCCGGCAGCCGCCCGGATTTCAGCTCCTCCTCGGTGATGGCCCGCTGCTCCTTGGACACCGAGCCGTGGTGGGCCCGGGCCAGCACCTCGCCCGCCCCGCGCGAGGCTCCGGAGGCCGCGAGCACCTGGGCCGGTTGGACCGACTGAGCGCCCGGCAGGCTCTCCCCGGCCCGTTCCGCGGCGATCTCGTTGAGCCGCTGGGTCAACCGCTCGGCCAGCCGCCGGGAGTTCACGAACACGATCGTGGAACGGTGCGCGGCGATCAGGTCGTGGATGCGCTCCTCGACGTGCGGCCAGATCGAGTTGCCCGGCTTCCCGTCGTCGCGCATCCCGCTGCCGGCCAGTTCGCTCATGTCGGGCACCGGCACGACCACGGAGACCTCGACGGTCTTCTCCGACGGTGGTTTGACCACGGCCACCTCGGCCGCGCCGCCGAGGAACCGGGCGACCTCCTCGACCGGCCGGACGGTCGCCGACAGGCCGATGCGTTGCGCCGGCCGCCCCAGCAAGGCGTCCAACCGCTCCAGCGACAACGCCAGGTGCGCGCCGCGCTTGGTGCCGGCGACCGCATGGACCTCGTCGATGATCACCGTCTCGACGCCGGACAGCGACTCCCGGGCCTGCGAGGTCAGCAACAGGAACAGCGACTCCGGAGTGGTGATCAGGATGTCCGGCGGACGGGTTCCCAGCCGCCGCCGGTCGGCCGCCGAGGTGTCGCCGGTCCGCATCCCGACCTCGACCACCGGCTCCGGCTGGCCCAACCGCACCGCCGCCTGCCGGATCCCGGCCAGCGGCGCCCGTAGGTTTCGCTCGACGTCGACCGCCAATGCCTTCAGCGGTGACACGTACAGCACCCGGCAGCGTTGGCTGCGCTCGGCCGGCGCCGGGTTCGCGGTCAGCCCGTCCAACGCGGCCAGGAACGCCGCCAACGTCTTTCCCGACCCGGTCGGCGCCACCACCAGCACGTTCCGGCCCGCCCCGATCGCGTCCCAGGCCGCGGCCTGCGCCGCAGTCGGCGCGTGGAACGCGCCCCGGAACCACGCCTGGGTGGCCGGGGCGAACCGGTCCAGCGCGCCTCCAGGATCCGGCGGAGTGGGATCGGGCGTGGGTTGGGTCACGAAGCCATCCTGCATCGCGGGGCCGACAGTTTGCCGTCCGTGAGTTTGTGGGTGGGCGGCAGGTAGCGTGCCCGGCCATGGGAGGGACACAGATCGGGCAGGAGTCCGTCGCGCCGCAGACGGCCCCGGCGCCGCCGGTTCTGGTCAGCGCGCGCGGGCTGACCAAGTCCTACGGGTCGTTCACGGCCGTGTCCGGGATCGACTTCGACATCCCCGCCGGGCAGTCCTTCGGCTTTCTCGGCCCGAACGGCGCCGGAAAGTCCTCGACCATGCGGATGATCCAGTGCGTGTCGCCGCCGACCGCGGGGTTTTTGCGGGTGTTCGGGGAGGACCCGGTCGCCGCCGGGGCCCGGATCCGGGCTCGACTGGGCGTGGTCCCGCAGGAGGACACGCTCGACAACGACCTGACGGTGCGGGAGAACCTGCTGGTCTACGCCCGCTACTTCGGCATCGGCTGGTCCGCGGCGCGGGCCCGGGCCGCGGAACTGCTGGAGTTCGTGCAGCTGACCGACCGGTCCGACGCCCGCGTAGCGACGCTGTCGGGCGGGATGAAACGGCGGTTGACCATCGCTCGCTCGCTGGTGAACTCACCACAGTTGCTGCTGCTCGACGAACCGACCACCGGGCTGGACCCGCAGGCCCGCCATTCGGTCTGGGACCGGCTGTCCCGGCTCAAGCGGGAGGGCGTGACCCTGGTCCTGACGACCCACTACATGGACGAGGCCGAGCAGTTGTGCGACCGGCTCGTGGTGCTGGACGGCGGGCTGATCGTGGCCGAGGGGTCGCCGCGCGAGCTGATCGAGCGGTACAGCTCGCGGGAGGTCGTCGAGCTGCGGTTCGCCGGCGACGTGCCGCCGGTCGAGACCTACGTCGACCTGGCCGGTCGGGTCGAACGGGTGGCCGACCGGGTCCTGCTCTACGTCGAGGACGGCGACACCGTCGCCGCGGCGGCCGCCCATCGGAGCCCGCCCGCGGCGAGCGTGCTGGTGCGGCGGTCCGGCCTGGAGGACGTATTCCTGCGGCTCACGGGCCGGACGCTGGTCGACTGATGGTCCGTCGCTGCCTGGGAGAGGCCGTCTTCCTGCGCCTCACGGGTCGGGGACGAAAGTTGGTCGACTGATGCCCACCGTCGCGCCGGCCGGGCGTGCCCTGCACTATTTCGTGGTCCAGTACCGCCGCTGGTGGCGGACCTCGTTGCTGATCAGCTTCATCAACCCCGCGCTGTACCTGGCCGCGATGGGGGTCGGGCTCGGCGGGCTGATCGACCACGGCGGGTCGGCCGCGCCGTTGGGCGGGCACAGCTACCTGGCGTTCCTGGCCCCCGGGCTGCTGGCGGCCACCGCCATGCAGACCGCAGTGGGGGAGAACACCTGGCCGGTCGGCAACGCGATGCGCTGGTCGCGGTCCTACGTGGCGATGGTGGCCACACCGCTGCGGCCGTCCGACGCTATGGCCGGGCACGTGTTGTTCGCCGGCGCCCGGGCTGGGCTCGGCGCGGGCGCCTTCCTGGTGGTCGCCGCGCTGTTCGGGGCGCTGGACTCGCCATGGGCTGTCGCGGCCTGGCCGGTCGCCGTCCTGTGCGGATTGGCCCACGCCGCGCCGGCGGCGGCGTTCAGCGTCGGTCGCACCCATGATCAGGCCTACGCGGCACTGCAGCGCTTCGTGGTCATCCCGTTGTTCCTGTTCTCCGGCGTCTTCTTCCCGATCAGCCAGTTGCCGGCAGTGCTGCGGGTCGTCGCGTGGGCGACCCCGCTGTGGCACGGCGTCGCGCTGTGCCGCGACCTGTGCCTGGGACAGGCGCACCCGCTGCCCGCGCTCGGCCACGTCGCGTACCTGGCCTGCTGGGCGCTGGTCGGGGGATGGCTCGCCGCGGCGGCCTATCGCAAGGCGTTGGCCACATGAGCGAGCTTGCGAGTGAATCAACGTCACAGTGCCCGCCACCACGGGCCCGCACGGGGCGGACGGAGGCACGGCGATGACCGCGACGTTGCCGGTCCGCACGTCGCGGTTCGCGGCCCGGTACGTGATGGAACGGAACATGCTCAACAACCGCCGGTGCTGGGCGGCGTACGTGTCCGGCTTCTTCGAGCCGATGTTCTACCTGCTGTCGCTGTCCGTCGGGGTCTCGCACCTGGTCGGCGACGTCACCGGGCCCGACGGGCGGCCGATGTCGTACCAGGTGTTCCTCGCCCCGGCGATGCTGGCCGCCTCGGCGATGAACGGGTCGGTGCTGGACTCGACGTACAACCTGCACCACAAGCTGCGGCATGCCAGGGTGTTCGAGGCGATCCGGGCGACCCCGCTAGGGCCTCGTGACATCGCGGTCGGGGAGATCGTGTCGGCGACGATCCGTGGCGGCACCTATGCCGTGTTCTTCGTGGCGGCGATGGCCGCGCTCGGCCTGGTGCGCTCGGCGTGGGCAGTGCTCGCGGTGCCCGCCGCGTGGCTGATCGGAGCCGCATTCGCCTCGATCGGCGCGGCGGCGACGACCTACGTACGGCACTGGGGCGACCTGGAGTGGGTCTCGGTGGTGCTGCTGCCACTGTTCCTGTTCTCGGCCACCTTCTACCCGCCCAGCCGTTGCCCGTCCGGGGTCCGGCCGCTGCTCGAGCTGAGTCCGCTCTACCACGGGGTGGTCGTCGTCCGGGGCCTCACGACCGGGGTGGTCGGTCCCGGACTGCTGTGGCACGTGGCCGTCCTGCTGGGGCTGGCAGCCGTCGGGACCACAGTGGCGGCACGCCGTCTCGACCGGATCCTGTGCGACTGAGCGAGGCACCTCCGCCGACCGGTACGATCGACGTCGCGCCGCGGGCTCCGAGGCGTGTCCGTGGTCTTGTTTCGTGGGAGTTGTCGTGGCCGGTGGTAAGCAGTCAAAGACTTCGCGTGCGTCAGTCCGCGCCGGTGCGGGTTCCGCCTCGGGTGCGGTCTCCGCGCTGGGTGAGGTCAAGTACGTGATCCCGTTGAACAGTGGGCGCAACGCGTATGTCCGCAACATCACCACCGGGCGGACCCCGAACCTGAAGACCAACTCCGACGCCTTCGTCGAGGAGATCCGCACGCTGGCCGTCGCCGGCCACGGGGCGAAGATCCGCGCTGAGCTCGAGGTGCTGGCCTCCGAGCAGCCCGGCGACGGTTGGGACGCGACCCTGAAGCGGCTGGAGGACGCGGAGGCGCTCTCCGCACCGGCCTGATGCTGATCCTCGACCGCCCCTCGACGTCGTCGAGGGGCGGTTCGTTTTTGCCCGGAGGTTGCGGCACGGTGGGGTCATGCGGCTGACGGAGTTCTGGTCCCGGATGAACGACCAGTTCGGGCCGGGTTACGCCGAGTCCTTCGCCCGCGACTATGTCGTGGCCCAACTCGGGGGGCGCACGGTCGAGCAGGCGTTGGCGGCCGGGGTCGACGTCCGGACCGTCTGGCGGGCGGTGTGCGCGGCGATGGAGTTGCCGGAGTTCCCTCCGGAGGCTCCGAAGGCACGTCGCTGAGCGCCATCACGTGATGTGGTCGTCCGTGACGGACGTCGTCGCGGCGGCCTGCGGGGCCGCGGAACTCGAGCACCGACTTCCACCGGTGTGTCGACTAGGATCGAACGGGTGTTCGATCTAAGTTTTGTGCATCGAGGTGGCCCGGTCTTCGGCGACCGGGCGACGGGACGACGGAAATTGTCGGACCCGCCGCCTAACGTCCGGTGCCAGGAACAGCGCACCTCGCGCACCCGACGACACGAACAGGTGGGGAAATGCCTGCAGCAGCAGACCGCGACAAGGACAAGGCACTCGACTCGGCGCTGACCCAGATCGAGCGACAGTTCGGCAAGGGCTCGATCATGCGTCTGGGCGACGACGCACGAGCACCGGTCGAGGTCATCCCGACCGGGTCGGTGGCCCTCGACGTGGCGCTGGGCATCGGTGGCCTGCCGCGTGGTCGCGTCGTGGAGATCTACGGCCCGGAGTCCAGTGGTAAGACCACGGTCGCGCTGCATGCGGTGGCCAACGCACAGCGGGCAGGTGGGGTGGCCGCGTTCATCGACGCCGAGCACGCCCTGGACCCGGAGTACGCCAAGAAGCTCGGCGTGGACACCGACAACCTGCTGGTCTCCCAGCCGGACACCGGTGAGCAGGCGCTGGAGATCGCGGACATGCTGATCCGCTCCGGGGCCATCGACATCATCGTGATCGACTCCGTGGCCGCCCTCGTGCCGCGTGCGGAGATCGAGGGCGAGATGGGCGACAGCCACGTCGGCCTGCAGGCCCGGCTGATGAGCCAGGCGTTGCGCAAGATCACCGGTGCATTGAGCTCGTCGAACACGACGGCGATCTTCATCAACCAGTTGCGCGAGAAGATCGGCGTGATGTTCGGCAGCCCGGAGACCACTACCGGTGGGCGGGCGCTGAAGTTCTACGCCTCGATCCGTCTGGACGTGCGGCGCATCGAGACCTTGAAGGACGGCACCGACGCGGTCGGCAACCGGACCCGGGTCAAGGTCGTGAAGAACAAGATGGCCGCGCCGTTCAAGCAGGCCGAGTTCGACATCATCTACGGCCAGGGCATCAGCCGCGAGGGTGGCTTGATCGACATGGGTGTGGAGCACGGCTTCGTCCGCAAGTCCGGTGCTTGGTACACCTACGAGGGCGACCAACTCGGCCAGGGCAAGGAGAACGCCCGCAACTTCCTGCGCGACAACCCCGACCTCGCCGACGAGATCGAGAAGAAGATCAAGGAGAAGTTGGGTGTCGGCCCGCAGGTCGACCGCGACACCGGCCCGGAGGTCTCCACCCCGACGGACTTCTGACGGATGCGGGCTGCTGCCGGTCGCCCAGTCGGCCCGGAGCGCCAGGACACCTCGTCCGGGGATGCCCCGGACGAGGAGACGAAGGCCCGCGACCTGTGCCTGCGTCAGCTGACCGCCGGGCCGCGCACGGCGGCGCAACTGGCTGCGGCGATGGCCCGGCGGGGGATCGACGAGCAGGTGGCGCAGCGGGTCCTCGAGCGGCTGACCGAGGTCGGGTTGGTCGACGACGTGGCGTTCGCCGAGGCCTGGGTGGGCAGTCGACACGCCGGGCGCGGGTTGGCCCGGCGCGCCCTGGCCCACGAACTGCGCAGCCGTGGCGTCGCCGACCCCTTGGTGGAGGAGGCGGTCGCCGGGCTCGACCCGGACCGCGAGGCGGACACCGCCCGCGAGCTCGCCGCCAAGCGCCTGGCCGCCACCCGCGGCCTGGACACCACCGTGCGCTTCCGCCGCACCGCCTCGCTGCTGGCACGAAAGGGGTACTCCTCGCAGCTGGCCTACCGGGTGATCCGGGAGGCGCTGGAGGCCGAGGGCGCAGTGTTTGAGCCCTGACGTCAGCGAAAGTGAGGCCTATAGGCCTCACTTTCGCTGACGTTGCGGGTGGCGGGGCACCCGCGTGCGCCCCGTAGCCTTGAGGTGTGTCCCGCACCTACCAGATCCGCACCTACGGGTGCCAGATGAACGTCCACGACTCCGAGCGCCTCGCCGGGTCGCTGGAGGCTGCGGGCTACCTGCGGGTGGGCGACGACGAGGTCCCCGACGTTGTCGTCTACAACACCTGTGCGGTGCGGGAGAACGCCGACAACCGGCTCTACGGCAACCTCGGCCACGTCGCCTCGGTCAAGGCCGGGAGGCCGGGGATGCAGATCGCGGTCGGTGGTTGCCTGGCGCAGAAGGACCGCTCGGAGATCGTGCGTCGGGCGCCCTGGGTCGACGTGGTCTTCGGGACCCACAACGTGGGTTCGCTGCCGGTGCTGCTCGAACGCGCTCGAGTCATGGAGGAGGCGCAGGTCGAGATCCTCGAGTCACTCGAGGTGTTCCCCTCGACGTTGCCGGCCCGGCGCGAAAGCACCTACGCGGCGTGGGTCGCGATCTCGGTCGGCTGCAACAACACCTGCACGTTCTGCATCGTCCCGTCGCTGCGGGGCACCGAGAAGGACCGGCGGCCCGGCGACATCCTGGCCGAGATCGAGGCCCTGGTCGCCGACGGCGTCGTCGAGGTGACGCTGCTCGGGCAGAACGTGAACTCCTACGGCGTCGAATTCGGCGACCGCGAGGCGTTCGGCCAGTTGCTTCGGGCCTGTGGCGGGATCGACGGTCTGGAGCGCGTCCGGTTCACCTCACCCCACCCGGCCTACTTCACCGACGACGTCATCGCGGCGATGGCGCAGACCCCGAACGTGATGCCCGCGCTGCACATGCCGCTGCAGTCCGGGTCCGACGCGATCCTGCGGGCGATGCGCCGCTCCTACCGGGCCGAGCGCTATCTCGGGATCATCGAGCGGGTCCGCGCCGCCATCCCGGACGCGGCGATCACCACCGACATCATCGTGGGCTTCCCCGGCGAGACCGAGGCCGACTTCACGGCCACGCTCGAGGTCGTGGCCGCTGCCAAGTTCGCCTCGGCATTCACGTTCCAGTACTCGAAACGTCCGGGGACCCCGGCGGCCGATCTGCCCGACCAGGTGCCGGCCGAGGTCGTCCAGGAGCGTTACCTCCGGTTGGTCGCGCTCCAGGAGCAGATCTCCTGGGACCAGGCAAAAATGCAGGTGGGTCGCGAGGTCGAGGTGCTGGTGGCCACCGGCGAGGGCCGCAAGGACGCCGACACCGCGCGCATGACCGGCCGGGCCCGCGACAATCGCCTGGTGCACTTCCGCCCTGCCGACGACGCGGCCTTGCCCCGGCCCGGCGACTTCCTCACCGCCGAGATCACCTACGCCGCCCCGCACCACCTCGTCGCCGACCGTGGCGTCAGCGCGCCCCGCCGAACCCGAGCCGGCGAGGCCTGGGACGCCGCCCAAGCCGCTGCCGCCGACGCGCCTACGGGGCCCGGGGACGGCTCACCGGTCCTGCTCGGGATGCCCCAGGTCGGCGCCCAGGTAGGCGCCCGGGGCTGAGCCCGGAGCCTCTCAGCCCATCGTCTTCTGGCCGTCGATGGCCTCGCGGAGGATGTCGGCGTGCCCGCAGTGCTGGGCGGTTTCCAGGGCCACGTGCAGCGCCACCCGACGGGCGCTCCACCGCGAACCCTCCGGCCACCACGGCGTGACCGGCAGCGCTTGCTCGACGGACAGGTCGGGCACCGAGCGGATGCGTGCGTCGGTGTCAGCACCGGCCTCCGCGTAGCCGGCCAGCACCGCGTCCAGGTGCTCGTCGGGGCCCATCACGAAGCTGGCCTGATGGGCGGCGAACGACTCCGCACTGAAATTGCCGAATGCCTCCGCCCCGACGGTGATGAAGTTCGTCCACCGCCGTTCGACGTTGGTCAGATGCTTCACCAGGCCTCCGACGCAGAGCGCGCTGACCGTGCTCGCGACCCGGGCCTGCTCGTCGCTCAGCCCGGCGGCGGTGTGCCGCAGCAGGTCGCGCTGATGGTTCAGGGCTTCGATCAGCAGGTCGTGCTCGGCGGACACGGCGGGCTCCCCTCGACGGCGTCGGCCCGACTCTAGGCCGGGCCACCGACACTTAGGTTCGGATCGGCCGCCATAGACTCCCGGACGTGGCCGGTGGACGGATCAAGGACGAGGACGTCGCCCTGGTCCGGGAGCGATCGGCGATCGCCGACGTCGTCGGCGCCTCGGTCGGCCTGCGCAATGCCGGCGGCGGCTCCCTCAAGGGCCTGTGCCCGTTCCACGAGGAGAAGACCCCCTCGTTCAACGTCAGCCCGTCGCGTGGCTACTTCCACTGCTTCGGTTGCGGGGTCGGCGGCGACGTCATCGACTTCGTGATGAAGTCCGACAGCCTCAGCTTCACCGAGGCCATCGAGCGCCTCGCGGGCCGGGCCGGCATCACGTTGCGCTACGAGGAGGGCGGCGCGGTCCCGAACCGCCCGCAAGGTGGTCGCAGCCGCCTGGTCGCCGCCCACCACGCCGCGGCCGACTACTACGCGAGCCTGCTGGCCGAGTCGCCCGAGGCGGCCAAGGGTCGTGAGTTCCTGGACCAGCGGGGCTTCGACGCGGCCGCCGCCCAGCAGTTCGGCGTCGGATTCGCGCCACGGTCCTGGGACGCCCTCGTGAAACATCTGAGGGGGCGTCAGTTCAAGGACGAGGAGTTGGTCACCGCGGGCCTGGCCCGGGAAGGCCAACGCGGCCTGCTGGACCGATTCATGGGCCGCTTGATGTGGCCGATCCACGACGTCACCGGCGACATCGTGGGATTCGGGGCTCGGCGACTGTTCGACGACGACCGCATCGAGGCCAAGTACGTCAACACGCCCGAGACCCCGATCTACAAGAAGAGCCAACTGCTCTACGGGATCGAGTCGGCCAAGAAGGACATCAAACGCCGCGGCCAGGCGGTGATCGTCGAGGGCTACACCGACGTGATGGCCTGCCACCTCGCGGGCGTCCCGACCGCCGTCGCCACCTGCGGGACTGCGTTCGGCGTCGAGCACGTGAAACTGCTGCGCCGCCTGCTGATGGACGCCAGTGAGTTCCGCGGCGAGGTCATCTTCACCTTCGACGGCGACGCGGCCGGGCAGGCCGCCGCTCGCAAGGCCTACGAGGAGCAGGACCAGCGGTTCACCACCCAGACCTTCGTCGCGGTCGAGCCCGACGGCCTGGACCCCTGCGACCTGCGGATTTCCAAGGGCGACGCGGCCGTCCGCGACCTGGTCGCCAATCGCGTCCCGCTTTTCGAGTTCGCGATCCGCGGCATTCTGGGCCGCCACGACCTGGAGACCGCCGAAGGTCGGGTGGCTGCCATGCAGGCCGCCGCGCCGGCAGTGCTCGGCATCCGCGACCGTGCCCTACGGCAGGAGTACGGGCGGCGACTGGCCGGTTGGCTGGGCATGGACGTCGAGGCGGTGCTCGGCGAACTGGCCCAACGCTCCCGCGGGGCGCAGGTGACGGGGCGTCAGGCGGCGGGTCGCGGCGTGGAACGCCCTGACCCCAAGGAGCCCGCGCTGGTGGTGGAGCGTGAACTGCTCAAACTGGCCCTGCAGTTCCCGCAGTTGCTCGGCCCGCGCTTCGACGCGTTGGAACCGGACGCGTTCTGCGCCGGCGCCCATCTGCTGATCCACCAGGCCGTCGTGGCCGCCGGGGGCACTGCCGCGGCCGGTGCCGGCGAGAGATGGATCGGACAGGTCCGCGAGCAGGCCGGCGACGACGTCGTCCGGGCCCTGGTCGCGGAGCTGGCGGTCGACCCGCCGCACACCCCGGGCGAACCGGACCGGCGCTACGCCGCCGAGCAACTGGCCGCGGTGCAGGTCGCGGCGGTCAGCCGCCAGATCGACGCGCTCAGCGGCAAGTTGCAACGCGTCAACCCGGTGGAGCGCCCGGACGAGCACACCAAGATGTTCAGCGAACTCGTGGCCCTCGAGCAGTTCCGCCGAGGCCTGCGCGAACAGCTCATCGGCGGCCTCTGACACCGGTATCGCCCGCCGCACGGAGTTACGCCGATGTGATCCGCGTTGCGCGCCTCACAGCGAATCACCGCCCGGAAGGGCCATCCGAGTGGTGGACGCAACCCCCTTGATGCGCGCAAAACCGGACGCTTCGGCCCCCGGGTTTGGTCAAGTCCCGGCGGGCGGACTACCGCGGCGGACACACTGATCCTCGTCCGCAGGGCTTCGTATCCAGGGGGGTGGCCGTGGCCCGCGCCACGTCGTCTCGTGCCGCAGATGCCGGTTCAGTCGCCGGTTCCGCGTCGAGCGGAGCCGCACGGGACGGCGAACGCATCGTCACGCAGCCCGCGCCTGATACCTCCGGTGTCGCCCTGCTCGACGGTCGGGAGCTGCTCCGTAACGTCCCGGCTCCGGCCGGTCGGGCCAAGGCCACCGAGCCCACCGATGAGGCGGCGCCCGAGGAGGCAGGCGAAGAACCCGTCGAGCCGACCACCGGTGAGCTGGTCGAGGAGGACGAGGAGGACGAGGCCCCGGTCGCCCAGGTCTCCGTCGTGGCCACCGACCTGGTCCGGCACTACCTGCGCGAGATCGGTCGTGTCCGACTGCTGACCGCGGCGGAAGAGGTCCAGCTCGCCCGGCGGATCGAGGCCGGGGTGTTCGCGGCCGAGAAGCTGACCTCCGAGCCGGTCATGGACGCCACGCTGCACAACGAGCTGCTGATCATCGAGCGCGACGGCGCCCGCGCCAAGCGCCAGCTGATCGAGGCCAACCTGCGTCTGGTTGTGTCGATCGCCAAGCGTTACGCAGGCCGCGGCCTGCCGTTCCTGGACCTGGTCCAGGAGGGCAACCTGGGCCTGATCCGCGCGGTGGAGAAGTTCGACTACACCAAGGGCTACAAGTTCTCGACCTACGCGACCTGGTGGATCCGGCAGGCCGTCACCCGCGCGTTGGCCGACCAGGCCCGCACGATCCGGGTCCCGGTGCACGTCGTCGAGATGATCAACAAGATCATTCGGCTGCAGCGGGTCCTGCACCAGGAGACCGGTCGCGAGCCGAATCCGGAGGAGATCGCCTTCCGGCTCGACCTGACCACCGAGCGGGTCATCGAGGCCTTGCGCTTCGCGCAGGACCCGGTGTCGCTGCACACCCCGATCGGTGAGGCGGAGGACTCGGAGCTGGGCGACCTGATCGAGGACGCCGAAGCGCTGTCCCCGGCTGACGCAGCGGCAGTTTCGATGCTCCGCTCGGATCTCGAGTCGATCCTGGAGACCCTGGGCGAGCGGGAGAAGCGCGTCGTGAAGATGCGCTACGGCCTGCACGACGGCAACCCGCACACGTTGGAGGAGGTCGGCCAGATCTTCGGGGTGACCCGCGAGCGGGTCCGCCAGATCGAGGCCAACACCCTGGCGAAGTTGCGGCACCGTCCGGCCGCTGCGGAGCTGCGGGAGTACCTCGCCTGACCGGCGACGCGCCTGAGGCAACCGCGGCGGGTCACCGCGCGAAGTGCGCTAGGCTGACCTTCGGTCTGCGGGGCCTCGGCCCGGCAAGACGATCCCGCGTAGCTCAATTCGGCAGAGCGTCCGGCTGTTAACCGGCAGGTTACAGGTTCAAGTCCTGTCGCGGGAGCTTCACTTCGTGGCCCTCAGCGACAACGCCGGGGCCGTCGCTCAGCCGGTCAGTGCAGGGGACTCATAATCTGAATGAACCCCATCTGACGGTCCGTCATAACTTGTGCCGCCTGGACAAAGCGGCCTGGACAAATCCCCCGGCCGGACGCCGTTTTCGGCTCGAGCGCCGCACTGCCCGCGCCTGCGCGGGCGGCGCTGCTCGCCGAAACGTCGGCTGCACCTCAGGGCTCCGGTAAGACGCCGCTACACGGCGGGGCGAGGCCGGAACGACCACCGGTGGCCGACGGGGCGGCCGCTCGAGTGCCCGGCGACCAAGCCAGCCTGCCGGGTGGGCGTAGCCTTCGGCGAGCACCTCCTTACCTCGCACCCGTCGCCCCGGAGCCCGGCGACCTCCGCTTGTGGAGACCGCCATGCTGCCGCTAACAGTGCTCAGGCGTGCGAACGGTGCGCGGGTTGGATGACTGACTTCGATTCCCCCGCCGATACACCCGCTGCGCACCGGTGGGCGAGGCTGTGGGCGCAGGTCGCGGACGGCGCGGCGGGCCGCGGGGATCCGGTCGACCTGGACGCGCTGTGCCGTGCCGCGGCGGGGCAGTTGCAGGTCAGCGCGGTGGCGCTGTCGGTGCCCAGCTCCGGGTTGGGCGCGGAGATGATCGCCGGATACGGTCGCCTCGGGCGGGTAGCCGAGGAGTTACAGGTCACCATCGGTGAGGGTCCCTCGCTGGAGACCCTCGCATCCGGTCGCCCACTGCTGATCGGCGACCTCGCGGCCGCCGAGTCGCAGGTCCGCTGGCCGTTGTTCGGGCCCGCGGGGGTGGCGGTCGGGGTCTGTTCGCTTTGCGTGGTTCCGATCCGGATCGGCGCAGCTCGGTTCGGTGTGTTGGCGGCCTATCTCGATCGTCCGGGCGGCTTGGACCCGGACATGTTGGCCGACGCGATCGGGTATGGGGCGATCGCGTTGGAACTTCTTCTGGACCGCCTGGACGAACGCGTTGCCGCTGGGCAGGGTTTGCTGGACGGGGAAGGCTCGGACTATGAACCGGACCGGCGCGGGCGGCGACCGTTGGAGGATCACCCCGAGATCCACCAGGCCACGGGGATGATCGCGGTGCAGCTGGGCGTGGACATGCCCACCGCCCTGCTGAGGCTACGCGCCCGCGCGTTCACCGAGGCCCGCCTGCTCTCCGAGCTGGCCGCCGATGTGGTGTCCCGCGCCGTGCGATTCGACGACAGCTGAGCCTCGATGTGACTTTCGCGGAAAATGGACGTGTGGAACCGGACGGGGCGCGAGAGGTCCTGGGTACCGGTGGTGAGATGTTTTTGGGAGGAACGTGGTGAACGCCGAACGGCTGGCCGAGACATTCGTGGACCTGGCCGACACATTGGTCGATGAGTTCGACCTGGTCGAGTTCCTCTACACGCTGGTCGAACGCTGCACGGAGCTGCTCGACGTGACCGCGGTCGGGTTGATGCTGATGGACAACCAGGGCCGATTGAGGGTGATGGCCTCGACCACCGAGGAGACCCGGTTGCTGGAGCTGTTCCAGCTGCAGAACGCCCAGGGCCCCTGTCTGGAGTGCTCCCGCAGCGGGCAACCCGTCGCCGAGAACGACCTGGCCGCCGCCCAGCAGCGGTGGCCGAAGTTCGCCCCGGCCGCGGTGGCTGCTGGGTTCCAGTCGGTGCAGGCGGTGCCGATGCGCCTGCGGGCCGAGACGATCGGGGCGCTGAACCTGTTCCACTCCCGAGTCGGGGGCCTGCAGGAGTCCGACGTGCGCATCGGTCAGGCGTTGGTGGACGTCGCCACCATCGGATTGATCCAGGTGGACCTGAGCCGGCGCCGGGAGATCCTGCTCGCCCAACTGCAGACCGCCCTGGACACCCGCGTGCTGATCGAACAGGCCAAGGGAGTGCTGGCCGAACGGTTACGGATCACCCCCGGCGAGGCGTTCAGCTCGTTGCGTTCACACGCCCGAGCCCACAACCTGCGGCTCACAGATCTCGCCCACGAGGTCGTCGAGGGCCGCGCGATGCCGGCCGTCATAGACCAGGGCTGAGGTCGCTGAGGCCCTGGCGCCGCGACGTCGCATGGTCGACGGTCCTAGGCTGCAGGCTCGTGGTCGCGCAGAGCCTGCGAGCGTCCTGCGCGTCCGGGGTCGCCGACAGTGCCGTTGCCGACAACCTCGACCGTGCCAGACGGCTGGCATGCGCCGCGGGCCGGTGACGCGATCTGGCACGGAACCGGCACGAGGCCCGCCCAGGGGTCGAACAACAAGGAGGTGAGTAACCAGCACACCATGTCGGACCTGCAGGAATGCACCACAAGGGGCGGTAGCTCAGCCGGTTAGAGCAGAGGACTCATAATCCTTAGGCCGCGGGTTCGAGTCCCGCTCGCCCCACCAGCCCTACCAACCCCACCAGCCACAACCCCGTCCACGTCCAGGCCGAACGCACACTGCAAGCGGGTTCTGAGGGCCGGTCGGGTCCTGCAGCGGCGTGCTCGGTCAGCCCGCGGGTGGCACTCGGGTCCACAGGTCGTTCAAGGTGATGGTGTCGAAGAAGGCGGTCGCGTCGACGACCTTGCCGTCGGCCAGGGTCATGAACCAGGCGTAGCTGTTGTCGTAGGGCAGCCCGTCGTTGGCGACGCCGTGCCCGTCCCACAGGACGACCACCGTGTCGGCGTCGGCGTGGATCGCCCGTATCCGGACTGGGCGGAACCGTTCGCCCGCAGCGAATCTGGCGGCGAAGGGGGACAGGACCTGGTCGAGGAACTGCGCCGAGTCCTGGTACTGCTCGGAGATGATGCTGGTCCCCTCGATGCGCCAGACCATTTCCGGCGCGAACAGGTCGCTGATCGGGGCGGTCCCGGCCGCCCACGCGTCGAACGCGTCCTGCACGATCTTCCGGTTGATCTCGGCCGCGTCGTCGAACCCCTCGCCCATCACTGTTCCCTCGCCGTCCGATCGCCCCGCACACCGCCGGAGACGTCGCCCTGGATCCGCCACCGACAGGTACAGGCAACCACGATTCACACCGGCCCGGGACCCCACTCGCAATCGAGGATGTCCCTACGCTCCCCGGCGGGGTCGAACACGTCCTCGGGCCTTCCCGCAAGAGCCCGACGTAGGCGTCTTCCCCCCGGGCCCGGGGCAAGGTGGGTGAAGGCGGCCCGCAGATCTGACGACCGGTCAGGTCCGTTGGGGACGCGGTCGGTCGTCGTTCGCCACCGCGCTGATCGCTGGTCTGCGCCGCGTCGGCGAACCGTTGCGGACGGCTTCTCGGCCTCCGGTCTGGGCTGCGCGGGCCCTGTCGAGTGCTCCACCGAATTGGCGAGGATGCCCGCGAGGTCGTCACAGTGCGGGCCGGGCACCGGCCGGAGGTCTACCGACCACGCGGGTCGGTCGGGCCCGTGTCTGCCGCGCCCGACCGTTCGGGGCGGGGCCGGTCCGTAGAGTGGCTCAAATTCTCTCCCTCCGAGGTGGCCAGGAATGTCTACCAACTCCACAGGTGCGCTCGCGCCGCGTTCTCGACCCCGAAGTCACCGATCGGTCATTGCCTGCGTCGCCATCTGCGTCTCGGTCCTCGCCGGCTGTGGTGACGGTGCATCAGATGTCCGGACGGCGGCCGCGACGGCGTCGCCCACGCCGAGCGCCGCCGGCTCGGTCCTGCTCGGCAAGGGCCTCATCCAGGATGGCGTGAAGCTCGACACCGGCGGTCCGGCGGCGTTCTCGGTTTTCGTCAAGACGATTCCACCGGGCGGTTCCACGGGGTGGCATACCCACGACGGGAGCGAGACATCGATCGTGACGAAGGGAGAGCTGACCTTTCTGCGTGCCGGCGCTTGCACCCCGGTGGTCTACCGGGCGGGCCAGGGTGTGTTCGTTCCAGCCCACACCGCGCACCTGGCTCGCAACGACGGTGCGGTTCCGGCCGAGATCGTCGTGACCTATCTGTTGAAGCCCGGGGCTCCCGACCGCATGGATGCACCGGCCCCCTGCTAGCCGTTCGTAGGTCGCAAGAGCCGTGCCCGTCGGGCGCGGCCGGTTCAGGCCCGCCAGTTCGACGCCTCGGCCGAGAACTCGGGATCGACTGCCGGACCGGTTGACCGCGGCCGGGCGCGACATCGCCACCTACGCGAACAAGGCCGCTTCGCTCTACGTGCACGAGAAGCTCGTCCTCGAGGAGGCCGGCACGCCCGACGCCACCATCCTCCTTGGCAGCCAGAACGCCACCGCCGCCTCGCTGACCCGCAACCGCGGTGGATGACAGTTGCCGCTCGGGCAAGAAGTCGAGGCTCGGTGGCGGCCGGTTCGGTCACGCGTCAACACCGCGCGGTGGTGCTTTGGCGTACCGGCGGCTTCACGGGTCGTGCGGCGGGACCTCGAGGACGTCAACTGATATGGCGACGGGTGATCTCGTCGCCGATGCACGCTTCGACTGCTAGTGGGACGTTTCGGTTCCTTCGGACAGATGATTCTTTTCTCAGCCGAACGGACGACGGCGGCGGAACCGGGAGGTTCTTCGCAGCGTCCAAGATCCGCGTCGCCGGTAGCGGCCCGGTGACCAGCGGGCCCTGCTCGGCCATCCAGCTGCGGCGTCGACGCACAACGGCAACGGCTGTCACGCCAACTGGCGCCGGCCCCGCAGGCGCCTGACCCACCGTCAGACCAGGTGCGGCCCGGCGGCGACGCCGCGCCCCAGCACCACCACCGCCCGGCCCGGCCGGTCGCCCGAGCGGAACATCACCCCATCGCAAGGAGAAGCAACATGTCCACACCCAATCCCCGCCCCGTGCCACTCTCAACGCCGAAGCGCACCGCCGTGTTGGCCGCAGCGGTCACCGGAGTCCTGTCCCTGTCGCCGGCCGCGCCCGCCGGAGCGCAGACCGCCGGACTCAGCATTCTCGGCGCCATGGCACCCGGCGCGGCCGGACCCAGAGTCGTGGTGACCCTCGCCTACGAGTGCGACACCGACACCCAAACCCTCGTCGTAGCCGTCAACCTGCCCTCCGGCCGCAACCTCGGCACCGTCCGCACCACCCCCGAATGCACCGGCGCCCCAGGCACCCACGACATCACCGTCCGATCCCGCAACGGGCGCTTCCGATCCGGCCAACTTGTCGAGATCAAGGCGGACCTGCAGGACCCGACCAACCACTCCGTCCACGTCGAGGCCGACCGCACACTGCAACTGCCCTGACCGCCCCGCGGGCCAGGCAGAGCACGCAACGTCGGATGCGTAAGGAGTCTGAGCCGGCTTGGTGCTGGGGCCGCGGGTTCAAGCAGGCTGCGCCTAGTTGCCCGCGTCGCCGGCGCCTCGGTCTTGGCTTCGGGTGAGATCGTTCCCTTGGTCGGGGGGTCTGATCCAGGTTGCCGTTGCGTCCGGGTGGTGACTGACGATCCAGCGTTCGGCTTCGGCCTGGTTGGAGAACGGTCCCCAGGCCTGGTCGTCGCTGGTGGCGATCCACTGGTGGCGCACGGCCCACCCCTTTCGTTCGAACGGATGTTCGCACGAAGGGTGCGTTCAGTCCAGTCCCGGCAATGGGACGGGGGGCGGCCGAGTCGATCTACGTCCTGCCGGGACAGGTATCTGACTGCCAGTCAGCACGCCTGGCCCCGGCCCGTAGCCGCCCGGGTCGATCAAGACTGCCTGCTTTGATCCATCCGGCCACAAAATGGTGAGTGGTGTTCATGTTGACGCAACATACGCGGCGCACACTTGAGTTTGCCCACGTCAGGTTCTCCGCCTGGACCGGGCTGCGCGCGGGGTCGGGTTCGAGGGAACGGGGGAGCTGGTCGATGGGGTATGACCGGTCCTCGGACCTCGACCACCTCGCCGTCGCCTCCGTGTGCCCCGCAACCCGCAGGGCCCTGGCCGCCCGCCTGCAGGCCGAACAGGAGTACCGCGCGGCCCTCGCCGGCCTGCCGGTACCGGCCCGGTTCCCTGTCGAACGGACCGTCGACCCAACGGAGGCCGCCGGAGAGTCCTCGCCGGTTGCCGGTGTCGAGGTACGGGCGATCTGAAGCGGTGGCGGAGGGCGACCACCAGTAGTGACGGTCTGTCACATCTTGGCATCGTCCCGCTTCCGATTCGCTGTTGTTCGCCGGCGGTCACGATGGTTCGAGCCCGACCGGAAGCCCGTCCACCTGTGCACGGGCATTCTCGCGATCTTCGCCGAACGTCGTGGGCCGCCAGTGTCGCCGCCGGTGCGCGGTCCGGGAATGCGGATCCGCGGCGGGCGACGGTAGGTGTGCAGGGGAACTGGCCGGGTCCGGCTCTACGACCTGACAGGATTGCGTTCGTGGATCTGATCGGGACGTGGACGCTGGCCGCCTTCGAGGTGATCGCCTCCGACGGGACGGTGGAGAAGCCGCTCGGTGAGGCTCCGCTCGGCCGGATCATGTACACCGCCGACGGCACGATGTCGGCGATGCTCGGCGCCGGGAACCGCCCGTCCTTCGGCGTACGGGCCGATCAGGCCTCCGATGCACAGTGGGGCGCTGCGGCCCGGATGTTCATCGCCTACGCCGGCACCTGGACGCGGCACGGCGACGTGGTCCGCCACCAGGTGGCGGTTTCGCTGATCCCGGACTGGATCGGCACCACGCTGGTCCGCACGATCGGCGAGTGGGACGGTGGGCTCACCCTGACCGTGCAACCCAACAGAGCAGGTGGACGCGCCCAACGGCTGGCTTGGGCGCCGGTAACGACCTGACCCGGTCGACGATCTCTGTCAGTTTCAGATCGACCGTCGCAAGACGACGTCAGTCCGGCGTCTGGCCGTAGGTGTGGGTGACGGTGAACGAGAGCACCTGACGGCGCTCGCTGACCATCGCCGCGCGGTAGTCGGCCCAGTCGGGGTGCTCCCCGGACAGTGCGCGGTAGAGCGCGACCAGTTCCTCGACGGTGGGGTCGTGAGGGTCGGCGGCGACGGGTGTCAGCTCGGCCTCACCTTCGGCCACCACCCAGGTCCAGAAATCCGGTGTCGAGATGTGCAGGCTCACCCGTGAGTCGCGTGCGGCGTTTCGGGTCTTCGCGCGGTCGGCAGTCACCGATACCCGCACCCGGCCGCCGGTTGCGGCGAAGGCGTAGATCACGTTGGACAGCTGAGGCCGCCCGTCCCGCTTCAACGTCACGAGCACACCTTTGCGGTGCTCGGCGAGCAAGTTCAGGTGACGCTGGTTCGGTCCGCTCATGTACCCATCCTGCCGTGTGTACCGCCTCAGCGTTCGTCGACAGTTGCGACTTGGACCGTACCGTTGAGGTCCGGGAGGACGCGAGGCCCTGGATGGCTGCGGTAAGAGCCCCCTTCCGACAAGTTTGAGTGCGGAGAGGCTCGATGCGTCACGCGAGTGGCGAGTCCACCCTTGGCCTGTGTGAACGGGTCGGGCTGAATCTTTTCGATCCAGGTGTCGCGATCCGGGGGCGGACCGTCCGCGGCATATGTGCGGCAAAGTTTCGGTCGTCATGTCCGGCCTCCGGCAGGTAGTTACGTCGTCGAAGTGAGTCCGGGGCGCTGTGGCGGGCCTGAAAGTGCTCGCTCCCGTGTGCAGCCGGGCGCGCGGCACCGGCAAATGGCCGTCCGGTGGGTATTCGGCCGCTAGCGTGTCGGGATGCCAAGCGGAGCGGCTGACCTGGTGATCCGGGCCCGGCGCGCGATGCTGCCCGCGGGCGAGCGACCCGCGGCCGTGGTCGTGTCCGCCGGCCGCATCGAGGCGGTGGTGGAGGTGGATGCCGCTGTGCCCGCGGCGCGGACCGAGGAGTTGGGCACCGACGCCGTTCTGCTGCCGGGGCTGGTGGACACCCACGTGCACGTGAACGAGCCGGGGCGCACGCACTGGGAGGGCTTCGCCACGGCCACGCGCGCGGCCGCGGCCGGTGGAGTCACGACGCTGTTGGACATGCCGCTGAACAGCCTGCCGCCGACGCTGGACGCGGAAGCGCTCGCGATCAAGCGTGCCGCGGCGGCCGGGCGCGTCCACGTCGATGTCGGGTTCTGGGGCGGGGTGGTGCCGGGCAATCTCGGCGATGGTGCAGCGCTGTCCGGGCTGCACGCCGCGGGTGTGTTTGGTTTCAAATGCTTCCTCGCCGACTCCGGCGTGCCGGAGTTTCCGCCGCTGGACGGCGCCGGCCTCCTGCGTGCCGCGGAACTGGTGGCCGCGCTGGACGCCCTGTTGATCGTGCACGCCGAGGACGCGGCGGTGCTGGCGGTCGCACCGCCTGCCGGCCCCGGCTACCCGGCGTTCCTCGCCTCCCGCCCGCCCGCCGCGGAGGTCTCCGCCGTCGAGGCAGTCCTGGACGCGGCGCGGCGGACCGGCGCCCGGGTGCACGTACTGCACCTTTCCGCCGCCGCGGCCCTCCCGGCGCTCGCCGCGGCGCGCGCCGAGGGAGTACCGGTCACGGTGGAGACCTGCCCGCACTACCTGACGCTCAACTCGGCGGCGGTGCTGCCCGGGGCGACGGAGTTCAAGTGTTGCCCTCCCGTGCGCGACGCCGCGAACTGCGACGCGCTCTGGGCCGGGCTGCGGTCCGGGGTCATCGACGCCGTGGTCTCGGACCACTCACCCAGCCCGCCCGAACTCAAGCGCCCGCGGGGCGCTGAGGTCGGGGATTTCGCGACGGCCTGGGGCGGGGTGTCCTCGTTGCAGTTGGGTCTGCCCGTGGTGTGGACGGCCGCCCGGTCGCGCGGCATCGGGCTGGGTGAGGTGTCGGTTTGGATGTCGCCCGGCCCGGCTCGGCTGGCCGGGCTGGGGGACAAGGGCGCCATCGTTGCGGGCGCCGCCGCCGACCTGGTCGAGTTCGCGCCGGACGAGGAGTTCACGGTGGTCGCCGGCGATCTGGCGCACCGTCACCCGATCACGCCGTACGCCGGGCGCCGGCTCTCCGGCGTGGTGCGCCGCACCTGGTTGGGCGGGACCGTGACGGGTGGGGCGCCGGCGGGCCGGCTGCTGTCGCGGGGAGAGCCGCGATGAGCGCGGACCCGAGTTGGGTCGATCTCGCGTCGCGGGCTCTCGGCGGGAGCGTCCTGCTCGCGAACGACGAGACGTTCGCCGAGAAGGAGAATCTGGTCAAGCCCGCACCGCCGACCTTCACCCCGCACACGATGGGGCCGCGCGGGCAGATCTACGACGGCTGGGAGACCCGCCGCCGTCGCTCACCCGGAGAGGACTGGGTGATCGTGCGCCTCGGGGTGCCCGGCATCATCCGTCGGATCGTCGTGGACACCGCGTTCTTCCGCGGCAACTACCCCACCTCGTGCGAACTGGAGGCCTGTTGGCACGACGGGTGGCCGGCCGCCGCCGACGTGGCGGCGTACCCGGACTGGACACACCTGACGCTGCGTCATGATCTCGCCGGTGACACGGCCAATGTCATCGAGGTGGCGACTCCGGTGCTGGCCAGCCACGTCCGACTGACCATCCACCCGGACGGCGGGGTCGCCCGCCTGCGCGTCCTCGGCGAGGTGGTGTCGGATCCACGGCGTTGGGCCGGGGTGAGCGTCGACCTGGCGGCGGCCGAGAACGGCGGGGTCGTGCTCGGCTGCAGCGACCGCTTCTACTCCCCGCCCGAGCATGCGATCGCCCCGGGCAATGCGGTGTCCATGGGCGACGGTTGGGAGACGCGACGGCGGCGCGACGGCGGGACGGACTGGATCCTGCTCGGACTCGCGGCGCCGGGCCGGATCCGGCAGGCCGTCGTCGACACCACGCACTTCGTCGGCAATGCGCCGGCCGCCGTGGCCTTGACGGCGCTGGGTCTCGACGGCCAGTGGCACCCGCTGCTGCCGCGCACCGCGATCCAGCCGGACACCCGGCACTGGTTCGGCCACGACGCCGGGCTGGACGGCGATCTGATTGTCCGTCAGGTCCGGCTCGAGCTCATCCCGGACGGCGGCCTGGCCCGGATCCGGCTCTGGGGCGACCCGACCGCCGACGCCCTGGCCGACACCGGCCTGCGTTGGTGGAACGAACTGCCGGGCGCGGCGGCCGAGGCCCAGATCGCGGGTTGCTGCGCCGCGCGGGCGTGGGCGCAGGCGCTGGCGCAAGGCCGCCCCTACCAGAGCCTCGACACCCTGGTCGCCGCCTCGGCGGCTGTCGTGGCCGGCTTGGCATGGCCCGATGTTCTGCCGGCGCTGGCCGCGCACCCCAGGATCGGGGAGCGGCCCGCTGGGAAAAGCGCCGAGGCGATCGCCTCGCGTCGGGAGCAGGCCGGCGTCGACGCGACACTGTCCGCCGCCCTCGCGGAGGGCAATCGGGCTTACGAGGAGCGGTTCGGTCATGTCTACCTGGTCCGGGCCGCCGGCCGCTCCGGAGACGAGCTGTTGGCGCTGCTGCGCGCCCGGCTGGAAAACAACGAAGTCGCCGAGCAGGCGGCGATCCGCGGGCAGCTGGCCGAGATCACCGGCCTGCGGCTGCTTCGGTTGTGGGCCGGTGCCGGTGGTGCCGGATGAGCCTGTCGACCCACGTGTTGGACACGTCCACCGGTCGGCCCGCCGCCGGAATCTCGGTGCGGCTGGACTCGCGACAGGCCGACGGCTCCTGGGCCACGGCAGGTCGCGGACACACCGATGCCGACGGGCGGTTGCGGGACTGGTTGGCCCCCGGCACCCCGCCGGCCGGCCGCCATCGGCTCGTCTTCGAAACGGGCACCTACTTCGCCGCCGCGGGGACGGCGTCGTTCTTCCCGGAAATCACCGTCGAGTTCGAGATCACCGCGGCCGACGAGCACCACCACGTCCCGCTGTTGCTCGGCCCGTTCGCCTACTCGACCTACCGGGGAAGTTGATGGTCGACCTCGTGGTCCACAACGCCGCCCTGCTGGCGACCTGCGACGCGCAGCGCCGCGAGCTGCCCGGCGGTTGGGTCGCGATCACCGCCGGAGTCGTCACCGCGATCGGCGCGGCTCCCGACCCGGCGCCCGCGGCGAAGCACACGATCGACGCGACGGGTTGCCTGGTCACGCCCGGGCTGGTGAACACCCATCACCACCTCTACCAGAACCTGACCCGCGCGTTCGCTCCCGTCGTCGACCGGACCCTGTTCGAGTGGCTGGTGCGCCTCTACCCGGTGTGGGCCGGGTTGGACGCCGAGGCCTCGTATCTCTCGGCGTGGGTCGGCCTGGTGGAGCTCGCACTCGGTGGCACGACCACCAGCACGGACCACCTGTACATCGCCCCGCACGGCGGTGGCGACGTGTGGTCGGCACAGATCGAGGCCGCCGCCGAGGTCGGCCTGCGGTTCCATCCCACCCGCGGCTCGATGAGTCTCTCGGTCAAGGACGGCGGCCTGCCGCCGGACTCGGTCGTCCAGGACGACGACGAGGTCCTCGCCGACTGCGAACGCCTGGTCGCCCGCCATCACGACCCCGGACCACAGTCGATGGTGCGGGTCGCGTTGGCGCCCTGCTCCCCGTTCAGCGTCCGACCCGAGCTCATGCGGGCGACCGCGGAGCTCGCGGAACGGCTCGACGTCCGGTTGCACACGCACCTGGCGGAGGACCCGGACGAGGACGCGTTCTGCCTGGAGCGGTTCGGCCGCCGCCCGGTCGAGCACTTCGCGGAGGTCGGGTGGCTCACCGACCGGGCCTGGGTCGCGCACTGCGTGCATCCGAACCCCGCCGAGGTCGCGCGGCTCGGCGCGGCCGGGGTCGGCATCGCCCACTGCCCGAGCTCGAACATGATCCTCGGCGCCGGTGGTAGCCGTGGCACGATCTGCCCGATTCAGGACCTTCGAGCCGCCGGATCCCCGGTGGGGTTGGGATGTGACGGGTCGTCATCGAACGATGCGGCGTCACTGTGGCTGGAGGCCCGCACGGCGTTGCTGCTGGGTCGCCAGCGCGGGGGCGCCGCGAGCCTGAGCGCCCGCGACGTGCTCGAGATCGGGACCCGCGGTGGGGCGGCGTGTCTGGGCCGGACCGGCGAGATCGGCGAACTCTCGACCGGTGCTGCCGGCGACCTCGTCGTCTGGGCCCAGGACGGCGTCGCCTTCGCCGGCGCGCTGTCCGACCCGATCGAGGCGTGGTTGCGCTGCGGGCCGATCGCGGCACGGGAGACGGTGGTCGCCGGGCGGGTGCTTGTGGCCGATGGTCGACCCGCGCACCCCGATGTCGGCGAGATGCTCGCGCGGCATCGAGTGGTGGCGGCGCGGCTGCAGGAGAGGACGCCCGGATGAGCGAGCGCAGCGAGCTCATAATGGGCGCCATCGCCGCGACGGAGGAGCGGGGATGAGCGACGCGATTCTGGGGCCCAACCGTTACGGCAAGGCCCAGACGCGGGTCGTACACGTCGACCGGCACGGCGAGCAGCACGTCCTGCGTGACCTGAACGTGAGCATTGCGCTCGCCGGTGATCTGACGGCCACTCACCTCACCGGGGACAACACGACCGTGCTGCCCACGGACACGCAGAAGAACACCGTGTATGCCTTCGCCCGCGACGGCATCGGTTCGCCGGAGACCTTCGCACTGCGCCTGGCACGGCACTTCGTGGCGACCCAGGCCGCCATCACCGGCTCGTTCGTCGACCTCGAGAGCTACGGCTGGAATCGGCTCGGCCCGCACTCGTTCCGCCGTGACGGCTCCGAGATCCGCACCGTGCACGTCGAGCACCGTGCCGGCGCGGACCTCTTGGTCGGTGGGGTTCGGGATCTGGTCGTGCTCAACACGACGGACTCGGAGTTCGCGGGCTTCGCCGTCGACGAGTACACGACCCTGGCGCCGGCGAGCGACCGGATCCTCGCCACCGCAGTCACCGCCCGATGGCGATATGACGGGGACGTGACCGAACCGGGCCAATGGGACGAACGCTACGGGCGTGTGCGCGATTGCCTGCTCACCGCCTTTGCCGGGACCTACAGTCGATCTCTGCAGCAGACACTGTTCGCCATGGGGGCACGGGTGATCGACGAGGTGCCGACGGTTGGCGAGGTGCGCCTGGCGCTGCCCAACCGGCACCACTTCCTCGCCGATCTGGCCCCGTTCGGTCGTGACAATCCCGGCACGGTCTTCTCCGCCGCCGACCGCCCGTACGGCCTCATCGAGGGCACCGTGCTGCGTGCCGGAACCGCCGCCGACCTTCGGGCCTGGTGAGGGCATGGAGTTCCTGCGCCCGCGCTCGTTCGGCGAGGCCCTGCGGCTGAGGGCGGAACGACCCGATGCGTTGGTGATAGCTGGTGGCACCGACGTGATGGTCGAGCTCAATCTCGGTGACCACCGCCCGGCGGCCCTGCTCGACCTCGACGGGCTCGCCGAGTTGGGCGGCTACGAGGAGACGCCGGAAAAGATCACGTTGCGCGCCGGCATCACCTTTGCCCAGATCGTCGACCGCTTCGGCGAAGGGCTCCCGGCGCTGGCCGCCGCCGCCCGCACCGTGGGCTCGCCGCAGATCCGCAACCGGGCCACCCTCGGCGGGAACCTCGGAACGGCCTCGCCCGCCGGCGACGCGCACCCTGTCCTGCTCGCCACTGGCGCGACGGTCCGGGTCGTCTCGGTTCGCGGGTCGCGGGAGATCTCCGCTGCGGAATTCTTCGTCGGACCGGGCCGCAGTGCGCTGGCGCCGGACGAGTTGATCGTGGCGGTCGAGGTCCCGGTGACCGGTCCGATGCAGACTTTCGCGAAAGTCGGGCCCCGCAATGCGATGGTCATCGCCGTGTGTTCATTCGCGCTGTGCGTCGATCCCCTCGCCCGTCGGGTTGGTACCGGTATCGGTTCAGCCGCACCCACGCCGGTGTGCGCGGCGGCGGCGGAGGAGCAGCTGGCCACCGCACTCGACGCGATCGGGTGGGAGCCCGCCGCACTGCCACGGGCGGCGGTGGCCCGCTTCGCCGAACTGGTCGCCGCCGCGGCGCGTCCGATCGACGACCAACGCGGCTCGGCCGCATACCGACGCCATGCCCTCGAGGTTCTGGCCCGGCGCGCGGTGGATTGGCTCCGCGCGCCGGCGCTCGCCACGGGAGCGCACTGATGTTGCGGCTCACGGTCAACGGCGTCCCGACCACCGTCGAGATCGGCTGGGGCGGCGAGAGCCTACTGCACGTCCTGCGCGAACGGATGGGTCTGCCCGGGTCCAAGAATGCCTGCGAGCAGGGGGAATGCGGCTCCTGCACGGTTCTGCTCGACAGCCTGCCGGTCTGCTCGTGCCTGGTGGCCGCCGGCCAGGCGCACGGACGCGAGGTCGTCACCGTCGAGGGGCTGAGCGCGGGGGACGACCGGGGATTCGTGGGCCGGGCGTTCCTGGCAGCGGGGGCGGTCCAGTGCGGCTTCTGCACCCCCGGCTTCGTCGTTGCGGTGCACGAACTGCTCTCCAGATCTGATGAACCGTCAGAACTGGAGGTGCGGGAAGCCCTTGCCGGCAACCTGTGCCGCTGCACGGGGTACGAGAAGATAATCGACGCCGTCCATCGGGCAGCAGGACAGCTGCGCGAGCGCCGGTGACTGCGCGCAGCCGCGTGCAGGCGGATCCCGGGCTCGCCGACGGTATCGGCACGTCGGCGTCGCGTCCGGACGGTCCGGCCAAGGTAGCCGGGACATTCGTCTTCTCCTCGGATCTGTGGCACGAGCACATGCTCTGGGGCGCCACCGTTCGCAGTCCCCACCCCCGGGCGGGCATCCGCGGTATCGACATCGCCGCGGCGCTGCGGATGCCCGGGGTGAGCGCGGTTCTCACCGCCGAGGACGTACCCGGGTGCCCCACCTACGGCCTCGAGCATGCCGACCAGCCGGTGCTGGCGTTCGGCGAGGTCCGGCACCAGGGCGAGCCGGTCGCGATCGTCGCCGCCGATCACCCCGAGACCGCCCGCGCCGCCGCGGCCGCCGTCGTCGTCGACTACGAGGTGCGTCGGCCGATCTGCGATCCGATCGCAGCGCTGCAACCTGACACAGAACATGTGCACCCGGGGGGCAATCTCGTCCGGCACGTCCCGATCCGGCGCGGCGACATGGCCGCCGCACGCGCCGCCGCGACGGTAGTGGTGATCGGCGAGTACGAGGTCGGCATGCAGGACCAGGCCTTCCTCGGTCCGGAGTCCGGCCTCGCGGTGCCCGCCCAGGACGGCGGCATAGACCTTTACGTGGCAACTCAGTGGCTGCATGTGGACCGCGACCAGGTCGCCCGCAGCCTCGGTCTGACGCCGGATCAGGTTCGGATCACGCTGGCCGGCGTGGGCGGTGCGTTCGGGGCGCGCGAGGACCTCTCGATGCAGTTGCACGCGAGCATGCTCGCCCTGCGCACGGGGCGCCCGGTGAAGATGGTCTACAAACGCAACGAGTCCTTCTTCGGCCACGTCCACCGGCACCCGGCGCGGATGCGCTACGAGCACGGCGTCGACGCGGACGGTCGGATCCGTTACGTGTGCGCGAAAATCGTGCTCGACGGTGGGGCGTACACCTCCAGCTCGCCCGCGGTCGCCGGGAACGCGGCCACCCTCGGCGTCGGCCCGTACGAGGTGCCCAACGTCGAGATCGACGCCTATGCCGTGTTCACGAACAACCCACCGTGCGGAGCGATGCGCGGATTCGGCGCAGTGCAGGCGGCATTCGCATATGAGAGCCAACTCGACGCCATCGCCGAGCGGCTCGGGGTCGACCCCGTGGAGCTGCGCATCCGCAACGCGGTGTCCGAGGGCTCGGTGATGCCGACTGGGCAGGTGATCGACAGCCCCGCCCCGGTCGCGGAGCTGTTGCGGCGGGTCGCGGCCCGGCCGTTGCCGCCGCCGTTGGGCGTCGACCCGGACCAGCGTCGGCTGCCAGGCGGGGTCGCGGGCAGCTCACGCGGTGAGGGAATCCGCCGCGGCGTCGGCTACGGGGTGGGCATAAAGAACGTCGGGTTCTCCGAGGGATTCGACGACCACTCGACGGCCCGAGTCCGGTTGCAGGCCGTCAGTGGGATGCCTTCGGTCGCGGTGCACACCGCCGCCGCCGAGGTCGGCCAGGGACTGATCACGGTGCAGGCACAGATCGTGCGCACGGAACTCGGCGTCGCCGACGTGGTGGTGCATCCGGCGGACACCTCCATCGGCAGCGCGGGCTCCACCTCGGCGTCGCGGCAGACCTACGTGACCGGAGGAGCGGTGCGGGCGGCGTGCCAGGCCGTGCGCGCCGAGGTGCTCGCGCGCGCCGCGCGTCTGCTCGGTCTCGACCTCACCGACCCCTCGGTCGCGGCAGGTCTCGAACTGGTCCCCGGTGGTTTCGTTCGCCATCCCGCAGGCCGGATCGAGCTGGCCGAGCTGCTCGGCACCGATGCCGTCGAGCACACTGTGCAGTGGCGGCACCGCCCCACGATGGCGCTGGAGCCCCTTACCGGGCAGGGATTCGCGCACGTGCAGTACGCGTTCGCGGCGCACCGCGCGGTCGTCGACGTGGATGTCGAGCTCGGCCTCGTGCGGGTCGTGGAGCTCGCCTGCGCGCAGGACGTCGGTCGGGCGATGAACCCGGATGCGGTACTGGGCCAGATCCACGGTGGCACGGCCCAAGGTCTCGGGTTGGCCGTGATGGAGGAGATGCAGATCGTCGACGGGATCGTGCGCAACCCGTCGTTCACCGACTACCTGATCCCCACGATTCTCGACATGCCCCCGATGAGCGTCGATATCCTGGAACTGGCCGACCCGCACGCGCCGTACGGGCTTCGCGGGGTCGGCGAGGCGCCGACGATCTCGGTCACCCCGGCTGTGGTCGCCGCGATCCGGGCGGCCACCGGGTTGGCGCTTCGTCGTGTCCCCGTGCGTCCCGAGCATCTCACCGGAACCTGACATGACCTCAGATCCAACCCCCGATGGGCTTCTTGCCGAACTCGACGACCTGCTCGGTGCCGCCGACGCCGCAGTCACCGCTCGCAGGCCGCTGCCGACGAGGCGGCAACCGATCTCCACCTGCTACGTCTCGGCCGACACCTACCGGGCCGGCACCGTGGCGGACTGGGGCGCCGCGGCGCGGGCGGCGCTTGCCGCGTTTGCAGCCCACCCCGATCTGCCGGAGGCGCTGGGTCTGGCTCCGGATCTGTTCGCCGCGGTGTTGCCCCGGGTTGTGGCCAAGCTGGCCGCCGACCCGGTCGAGGATCTGCGGATCGACTTCGAGGACGGTTACGGCACGCGATCCGATGTTGAGGAGGACGCGGCCGCGGCTGCCGCTGGTGCGGCGTTGGCGGCGACGCGCCGGCAGACCACGACGTCAGGGATTCGCGTCAAGAGCATGGAGGCGCCGACCAGAGGGCGAGCCGTGCGCACCCTGGCCGGCTTCCTCGCGGCGCTGGTGGCCACCGGCGGCGACCCGCGCGACTTGGTGGTCACCCTGCCGAAGGTGTCGCATCCGGACCAGGTTCGGGCCCTCGGCAGGCTTTTCGCTCGGCTGGAGGAGACCTACGGGCTCCGGGCCGGCGCGTTGCGCTGCGAGCTGCAGGTCGAGTTGCCCGAGGCCGTCCTCGGCGCGGACGGCACTGCCACGGTCGTCGCGCTGATCGCCGCCGCGGACGGGCGCTGCGACGGCCTGCACTACGGCACCTATGACTATTCCGCGGCCCTCGGGATCGACCCCGACGAACAGCGCGCGGACCATCCGGCCGCGGAGCACGCCAAGGCGGTGTTGCAGGTTGCGGCGGCTGGGCGAGGTGTTCGGGTCGTCGACGGCTCGTCGAACGTACTACCGGTCGGGGACGTCGAGTCCGTACTGGCCGCCTGGCGCATCCAGGCGCGCGTCGTGCGGCGCGCGCTGTGCTGGGGGATCGCGCAGGGCTGGGACCTGCACCCGGCTCAGCTGCCCTGCCGTTACCTGGTCACGCTCGGGCACCTGCGCGCAGGGGCACCCGCGGCGCGGGCCCGACTCGCTGCCTATCGGGGCCGCGCCGGCTCGGGGTTCCTCGACGAGCCCGCGACCGAGCGCGCGCTGCTCACCTTCCTGGAACGTGCGCTCGCCTGTGGTGCCCTCGACCGCGACGAGGTGCCGGAGCTGACCTCGCTCGACTGACCGGGACTTCGCCCCATGGAGCGGACTTCGGCGGCATCACCGTGGAGCTCAGGTCATAGCGGGCAGGATGTGGTCACCGACTTTGTCGGTGCTCAGGCACAGCGAGCAGATGTGCTTGTCGTGAGTGCTGCAGGCCAGCATGTCGGGCCGCTCGTACGCGGTCTGACAGACGTGGCAGGTCAGTTCAACGCCGGACGGGTTGCCGTAGGAGTCGAACATCGGCAGATCGATGCCGTCGTCGGTGCGGCGGAGGTAGTACTTGCCCTTGGTGGCTACCGCGAGGGCCGGCGGGAGAACCAGGGCGATGAGCACCGCGACGATCGGGGAGTAGGGCTTGATCCAGGAGCCCAGCAGGCCGAAGAAGGCCATGATCGAGAGGCCGGCGGAGAGCGTCATCGAGACGAAACCGACGGGGTTGACGGCGTAGAGCATGCCGCGGCGGAACTCCGGGACCTTCGGCGACAGCTTGAGCAGGTACTTGTTGAAGACGATGTCCGAGGCCACGCTGACGATCCAGGCCATGCCGCAGTTGGCGTAGGAGCCGAGAATCGTGTTCAGCACGCTGAACATGTTCCACTCCATCAGGACCAACGCGGTGGCCACGTTGAAGACCACGAACACCAGTCGCCCCGGGTAGGTCTTGGTGACTCGGGTGAACGAGTTCGTCCAGGCCAGTGAGCCCGAGTAGGCGTTGGTCACGTTGATCTTGATCTGGCTGATGACCACCAGGGCGACGGCCAAGGTCAGCGCGGCCCAGTGCGGCATCATGTTCTGGTAGATCGAAAGGAACTGCTGCACCGGCTCGTTGGCCACCCCCGCGCCTTGGGCGATGTTGCCGATCAGGTAGACGGCGAGGAACAGGCCGATCACCTGCTTGATCGCACCGAAGAACACCCAACCGGGCCCGGCGGTGATCACCGCGGCCCACCAGCGGCGGCTGTTCTCGGGCGTCTTGGGCGGCATGAAGCGCAGGTAGTCGATCTGCTCGGCGATCTGCGCGATGAGCGAGAGGCACACCCCGGCGGCGAGCATCACCGATCCGGCGTTGACACCCCGGTGATCCTTGCCGCCGTAGGCGAAGAACGTGGAGACCGAGTCGGGGTGGCTCATCAAGAGGTAGACCATCGGGACGACCATCAGGAACAGCCACAGCGGTGTGGTCCACAGCTGGAGCTTCGCCAGTGCCTTCATCCCGTAGATGACCAGTGGGATGACCATGAGCGTCGAGACCAGGTATCCCAACCCCAGTGGGATGTGCAGGCCCAGTTTCAACCCCTGGGCCATGATCGAGCCCTCCAACGCGAAGAAGATGAAGGTGAAGCTCGCGAAGATCACGTTGGTGACGACCGATCCGTAGTACCCGAATCCGGAGCCGCGGGTAATCAGATCCAGGTCGATGTTGTAACGGGCCGCGTAGTACGCGAGCGGGAATCCCGTCAGGAAGATCACCACCGCGAAAATACCGATGCCGATCAAAGCATTTCCGGTGCCGTAGGAAATTCCGATGTTCGCGCCGATTGCGAAGTCGGCCAGATAGGCGATGCCGCCGAGTGCGGAGATCGCGACGACGCCGGTGCCCCAGCGGCGGTAACTGCGCGGCGCGAAGCGAAGGGTGTAGTCCTCCAAGGTCTCCGATGTCGATTTGGCCTTTGCGACCGGTGGATTCGGCTCTAGGCGCGGCGGCGGGACGCTGGCGATCAACTGCTCGGTCACGGGTTCTCCGTTCAACGGTTGCTCCTCCCGGACGAGTAGAACGGGCGGCGCTAAGTGACTGCCAAACGTCCACTAAACGACGCAGTACGAACCATTTCGGTGACCTGACGGAAACAAGACGGAAACCGTGGCGTCGCACAATTGAGTGGAATCCAGCTGGTCTCGCGGCGTGAGCGGGAGGGCCTAGCGCTGATCGAATTCAAATTGCTCGGCCGCCTCGAGGCGGTGCGGGACGGTGTTGCGCTCGACATCGGCGGGCCCAAGCAGCGAGCCCTGCTCGCGGCACTTCTCGTTCGCGCCGGTCGCGTCGTGCCACTCGATCAGCTGATCGACGACCTGTGGCCCGGGGACCCACCGGCTCGGGCTGCCGCGACGGTTCAGGTGTTCGTGTCCAACCTGCGTCGAGTACTCGAACCCGACCGCCCCCGCGGCGGCGTGGCCGCGGTCCTGGTGACAGCAGCACCGGGCTACGTCCTGCGGGCAGAGCCCGGCTCGATCGACGCGGACGAGTTCGTCCGGCTGGCCGAACTGGGTCGGACGGCCCTGGTCGAGGACGACGCCGAACGGGCCGCCGAACTGTTGTCCGCCGCCACCGTGCTGTGGCGGGGTGCCGCGTTGAGCGAAGTCGCCGATCTGCCTTTCGCCCAGGCCGAGACCGCCCGGCTGGAAGGGCTGCGGCTGAGCGTCCTGGAGAACCGGGTCGAGGCCGCGCTGGCGCTGGGTCGCCACGGGGCGGTGGTCGCGGAGTTGGAGCATCGGGTCCAGGTGCATCCCTTGCGGGAGCGGCAGCGAGCCCAGTTGATGATCGCGCTCTACCGATCCGGCCGTCAGGCGGACGCGCTGGCCGCGTACCGCGCCGGCAGGCGGGTCCTCAACGAAGAACTGGGGTTGGAACCCAGCGCTGCGTTGAAAGCACTTGAGCAGGCAATCCTGCGCCAGGACCCGGACCTGGCCTGGGAGCCGCCGCAGCCGATGATCCAGCCCGCGGCGCCGAGCGCGACCGAGCCGGCGGACGAGCCGGGCCGGGTGCTCGTGGTGGATGACAGCGGCATCAACCGACGGTTGCTCAGCGAGGCGCTCGGTGAACTCGGCCACCAGGTCCGCGTAGCCGAACACGGTAAGCGGGCCTTGGAACTGCTCGGCGAGGAGCAGTTCGATCTGGTGCTCCTCGACCTGCTCATGCCGGTGCTGGACGGCTACGCGACGTTGGACGCGATCAAGTCCGACCCGGCGCTGAACCATCTTCCAGTGATCATGATCTCCGCCGTGCACGAGTTGGAGAGTGTTGTGCGTTGCATCGACCTGGGTGCCACGGACTACCTCCCGAAACCGTTCAGCGCGGCGGTCCTGCGCGCTCGGCTGCGGTCCTCCCTGGCGACCAAACGACTGCGCGACACCGAACGTGGCGACCTGCGCCGCTTCCAGCGGCTGACCGAGGAGGTCCGGGCCCGGGAGACCGCGTTGCGCGAGGAGATCACGGCGCTGCGGGCCGAGATCGTCCGGACCCGTTCGGCGGCCGGCCGATGAGACGCTCCCTGCGCCCCAGATCGCTGCGTGGCCTGGTCGGCGCCGCGGTCGGCGCCGGCGCCGTGCTTCTCGCCGTGCTGCTGACGTTCAGCCTGCTGGCCGAGCGCAGCGCGCACGGGGCGGCCGCGGCCGAGACGCGGCGTACCGCGGCCCTTCGACTGGCGGGCGAACTTCGGCAGACGTCCGACGACCTGACCCGCATGGCTCGCAGCTACGTGGCAACCGGCGACAGCAAGTACCGGACCTGGTTCTCCGAGATCCTCGCGATCCGCGCCGGCACGGCGCCGCGTCCGGAGAACTACGACCGCGTCTACTGGGACGTCGTCACCGACACCGGTGTGCGCCCGACGCCGTTCGGCCCACCGATCAGCTTCGCCGAACTGGCCGCCCGCACCGGTTTCACCAAGCCGGAACTGGGATTGCTCGCCGTGGCCCAGGCTCGCTCCGATGCCCTGGCGCGGATCGAGGAGCAGGCGTTCGCGCTCGTCGCCGCCGGAGGTAGGACCCCGGGCCCGAACCGGGACCGGGCCACCGGGTTGGTCTACGACGTCGACTACCTGCACGCCAAGGACGAGATCATGGCCCCGATCGGAGAGGTGTTCGCTCTGGTCGACGACCGCACCAAGCAGGACGCCGACCGGGCCGTGAGCCGCGCCCGTGAGTGGTCGGCCGCCGCAGTCGCGGTGGGGTTGTTGTTGCTGGTCGCCGTGGCGCTGGCTGCCGCGGCCGTGCGTCGGGCGGTGATCCGCCCCATCCTCGCGTTGGATGCCGCCACTGCACGGGTGGCTGCGGGCGATCACGACGTCGGCGCGCCGGTCGCGGGAGTCAGCGAGATCAGTACCCTGGCCCGCCGGTTCAACAGGATGGCCGAGCGGATCCGGCAGCGCACGGACGAACTGGAACTGCTGCACCGAGTGGCCGCCACCGCCAACTCCGCCGCCGACCTGCCGGCCGCGGCGCGTGAGGTGCTCGATCTGGTCTGCCGGTGCACCGGCTGGCAGGTGGGGCACGTGTACTGGTGCGACGGCGACGTGCTGGTCCCGTCGGGAATCTGGCACGGCGGCTCGCCGAGCTTCCGCGCCGCCACTGCGCGGACCCCGCTCACCGCGGGCGTCGGGCTGGGCGGGCGGGTGCTGGCCACCCGGGCTCCGGTCTGGATGACCGACATCACGCGGGATCCGGGCTTCCTGCGCGCCGAGCAAGCCGTCGGGCTGGGCGCCGGGATGGCGTTCCCGGTGCTTGCCGGGGAGGACGTGGTCGCCGTGCTGGAGTACTTCAACACGCGGCGTGCCGAGCCCGATCAGCGACTGCTGGCTCTGCTGGCGGAGGTGGGTGCGCAGCTGGGCCGGGTGGTCGACCGGGTCCGGGTCGCCGACGCGTTGCGCGAGGCGGCCGCGGCCGCGGAGAGCGCCAACACGGCGAAGAGCGCGTTCCTCGCCACGATGAGCCACGAGATCCGCACACCCATGAATGCGGTGATCGGCATGTCGGAGCTGCTGCTGGAGACCGAACTGGACACCGAGCAGCGCCAGTTCGCCGGGATCGTCCGCGACAGCGCCGACTCACTCCTGCTGCTGATCGACGACATCCTCGACTTCTCGAAGATCGAGTCCGGGCGCCTGGAGCTCGAGCGGGCCCCTTTCCGCGTCGTCGACTGCGTCCAGAGTGCGCTGGGTCTGGTCGCGGCACAGGCGGCCGCCAAACACCTCACGCTGCGCCACGCGATAGCGCCGGAGGTGCCCGAAGCGCTGCTCGGGGACCTGACCCGGGTGCGACAGGTGCTGGTGAATCTGCTGGCCAACGCGGTCAAGTTCACCGAACGCGGTGAGGTGGTGGTCAGTGTCGCCGCCGACGTCCTGCCCGAGGGCGACTACACCTGGACCTTCGCCGTTCGGGACACCGGGATCGGCATCCCGGCCGACCGCCTCGAGCGCATCTTCGACCCGTTCACCCAGGCCGACGCGTCCACCACGCGGCGCTACGGCGGCACGGGCCTCGGCCTGGCCATCAGCCGGCGCCTGGCCGAGCTCATGGGCGGAACGATCGGTGCCGTCAGCACGCCCGGGCACGGTTCGACCTTCACCGTCAGCCTGCGGGCGGGCGCAGCCGTTGCCCCGGCGCCGGACCCGATGCGCGCGGCCCCGAACGGTTTCGTGCCGGCCTCCTCCGCGTTGCGGATCCTCCTGGCCGAGGACAACTCGGTGAACCAGCGACTGGTCCTGCTCCTGCTGGACAAGCTCGGGTGTCAGGCCGACGTCGTCGGCGACGGTGCACAGGCGGTGACCGCCGCGCTGGAGGGCGACTACGACCTGATTCTGATGGACATTCAGATGCCGGACCTGGACGGGCTCTCGGCCGCCCGACAGATCCGCGAGCGGTTGGGCGAGAGGTGTCCGCGGATCATCGCCCTGACCGCCAACGCCATGCCCGGGGACCGGGCGGCCTGCCTGAGCGCCGGGATGGACGACTACCTGGCCAAGCCCTTGCAGCGGACGGAACTGGCCCGGGCGCTGTCCGGCCCCCGTGCCGGCGTCCTGGATTCCGCAGCCGTGATGAGTCTGCGTGAGCTCGTCGGCGACAGCCCGGGGACACTGTCCGGCCTCGTGGACGACTTCCTGGCCGAGACGCCCCCGCTGCTTGCCGCCCTGCGTGGGGTGGACGCGACCGAGGCTCACCGGGCGGCGCACACCCTTGGCACCCTCGGCGCGACCTTCGGCGCGGTCACGATGGCGGATCTGTGCAGGCAGGCCGAGTCCCATAGAGGTGCCCTTGCCGAGATGCCGAGCCTGGTGTCGGCGATCGCGGCCGAGCATCAGCGGGTGGCCCACGCCCTGGAGGCACTTCGTTGACGGAGACGGGCATGGTTCTCAGCCGCTTCTTCGGCACGGGGCGCAGCTTCGATCCAGTCGGGGTTCGACGCCGGCGAAGTCGCGCATCCAGCAGGCTCGGCACCCGGCGGGCCCGCTCGAGACCGTGCCGAAGATGCGGACCGGGCGGGAGTTGCCCTATGGTGCGCCCGTGCAGTTGAGCCCGCACGAGGTCGAGCGTCTGCTGATCCATGTCGCCGCGGACGTTGCCACCCGACGTCGTGCCCGGGGGTTGCGGCTGAATCATCCGGAGGCGGTCGCGATCATCACCGCCTTCCTTCTGGAGGGCGCCCGCGACGGGCGTACGGTCGCGGATCTGATGAGCGCCGGCCGCCACGTGCTGGGCCGGGAGGACGTCCTGGAGGGGGTGCCCGAGATGCTGCGGGAGGTTCAGGTGGAGGCGACCTTCCCGGACGGGACCAAGTTGGTCACTGTGCACGACCCGATCGAATGATCCCCGGCGAGGTGGTTCACGGCCCGGGCCCGGTGGAGCTCAACCCAGGCCGAGATCGGATCACGGTGACGGTGGAGAACACCGGGGATCGACCGGTCCAGGTGGGCTCGCACTTCCATTTCGCCGAGGCCAACGCCGCGCTGCGGTTCGACCGCGACGTCGCCTGGGGGTGGCGGCTCGACGTCCCCGCCGGCACGGCGGTCCGGTTCGAGCCGGGGGTCTCCCGGGAGGTCTCGTTGACCCCCATCAGCGGTCGTCGGGTGGTGCCGGGACTGCGCGGGCTCGCTGCCGGTGCCCTGGACCCGGGCCCGGGCGCATGAGCTCTCTGGACCGCCCGCGCTACGCCGCCCTGTACGGGCCCACTGTCGGCGACCGGATCCGCCTGGCGGACTCGAACCTGCTGATCGAGATCACCGAGGACCGCTCCGGTGGCGCCCGGGCCGGCGACGAGGCCGTGTTCGGCGGCGGCAAGGTGATCCGCGAGTCGATGGGCCAGGCCTGCGCGACCCGGGCCGAGGGGACCCCGGACACCGTGATCACCGGCGCCGTCGTGCTCGACCACTGGGGTGTCATCAAGGCCGACGTCGGCATCCGCGACGGACGCATCGTCGCCCTGGGCAAGGCCGGCAACCCGGACGTGATGAACGGAGTTCATCCGGACCTGGTGATCGGCCCGTCCACCGAGATCATCGCCGGCAACGGCCGGATCCTGACCGCCGGGGCGATCGACTGCCACGTCCACCTGATCTGCCCGCAGTTGATCGACGAGGCGCTGGCCGGCGGGACGACCACCTTGATCGGTGGCGGCACCGGTCCGGCGGAGGGCACCAAGGCGACGACGGTCACTCCGGGCGCCTGGCACCTGGCACGCATGTTCGAGGCGATGGACACCTTCCCGGTCAACTTTCTCCTGCTGGGAAAGGGGAACACGGTCCGTCCCGAGGCACTGTGGGAGCAACTGCGAGCCGGTGCCGGAGGGTTCAAGCTGCACGAGGACTGGGGCACCACCCCGGCGGCCATAGACGCCTGTCTGCGGGTGGCCGATGCGAGCGGTGTCCAGGTCGCCATCCACACCGACACTCTCAACGAGGCCGGTTTCGTCGAGGACACCCTGGCTGCGATCGCCGGCCGGGGCATCCACGCGTACCACACGGAGGGCGCCGGCGGCGGCCACGCCCCGGACATCATCCGCGTCGCGGGCAGCCCCAACGTGCTGCCCTCCTCGACCAACCCGACCCGCCCGCACACCGTGAACACCCTCGACGAGCACCTCGACATGTTGATGGTCTGCCACCACCTCAACCCGACTGTGCCCGAGGACCTCGCCTTCGCCTCCAGCCGCATCCGGCCCACCACAATGGCTGCGGAGGACGTGCTGCACGACCTCGGCGCGATCTCGATGATCGGGTCTGACAGTCAAGCGATGGGCCGCATCGGCGAGGTGGTCACCCGCACCTGGCAGACCGCGCACGTGATGAAGGCCCGCCGTGGCCGACTGCCCGGCGACGACGGCGCCGACAATGTGCGCGCACGGCGCTACGTCGCCAAATACACCATCTGCCCGGCGATCACCCACGGGCTGGAGGCCGAGATCGGTTCGGTCGAGGCCGGGAAGCTGGCCGACCTGGTGCTGTGGGATCCGGCGTTCTTCGCCGTGCGCCCCCTGCTCGTCCTCAAGGGCGGGGCGGTCGCCTGGGCGCAGATGGGCGACGCGAACGCCTCGATCCCCACCCCGCAGCCCGTCCTGGGCCGGCCGATGTTCGGCTACCTCGGGGCGGTGCCGGCCCGGACCAGCTTGGCGTTCACCTCTCCGGCGGCGATCGAGGCCGGGCTGGCGGAACGGCTCGGGATCGCTCGGCAGCTGGTACCCGTGGCCGACACCCGGTCGCGGACGAAGGCCGACCTCCCCGGGAACGACGCACTGCCACACATCGAAGTGGACCCGGACACCTTCACGGTTCGGGTGGACGGCGAGATCATCGAACCCGCTCCGGCAGCCGAACTGCCGATGGCCCAACGCTACTTCCTCTTTTGAGCACGGATCTGACGATGCCTCAGATAGCGCTGCTGATGCTGGCCGATGCACGCTTCCCGGCCGGCGGGCACGCGCACTCCGGGGGAGTCGAGGTCGCCGTGGCCGACGACGCCGTGACCGATCCGGCCACCCTGCGGGAGTTCCTGGCCGGCCGGTTGCGCACCCAAGGGTTGACACAGGCCGCCCTGGCCGCCGCGGCGTGCGCCGCGGTGCACGCCTCCGCCGCCCCCGATGCGCTGCGCGACCTCGACGCCCACGCCGACGCCCGACATCCGGCGGAGGTCCAACGTCGGGTCTCCCGCGCTCAGGGCCGGGCGGTACTGCGGGCCGGTCGCGCGGTTTGGCCGGCACCGGTCCTGGAGGCCCTCGCAGCAGCCATCCCGGGCGGGGCGCACCAGGCCGTGGCCACGGGTGCAGTCGCCGCCTCCGCAGGGCTGGACCAGCTCCAGGTGGCTGCGGCGGTCGCGTACGCGGCCGTGGCCGGACCGGCCTCGGCCGCGCTGCGACTGCTCGGCCTCGATCCGTATGCAGTGGCCGGCGTGGTCTCCTCGTTGGCGGGGGCCTGCGAGGACGTCGCCGCACTGGCCGCGGAGGTTCCCGGGGACTGGACCGAACTGCCCGCAGCCGGCGGCCCGCTGCTGGACGCGGCGGCAATTCGCCACGAACTTTGGGAGGTGCGTCTGTTTGCATCGTGAACACATCGATGCCCTGTCCGGTGCCGAGTTCGCCGGTCACCGGCACCGGCACGGACCGTTGCGGGTCGGCGTCGGCGGCCCGGTGGGTTCGGGCAAGACGGCTCTGGTGGCAGCCCTGTGCCGGGTGCTGTCCGCCGAGATCGCCCTGGCGGTGGTGACCAACGACATCTACACCACCGAGGACGCCGATTTCCTGCTGCGCAACGGCGTTCTGCCGGCCGAGCGGGTCCGCGCGGTCGAGACCGGTTGTTGCCCGCACACCGCAATCCGCGACGACATCGCCGCGAACCTGGATGCGATCGCCGAGCTGGTGGAGACGCTGCCGCCGCTGGACCTGGTGCTGGTGGAAAGCGGTGGCGACAATCTCACCGCAACCTTCAGTCGAGGTCTGGTCGACCGGCAGATCTTCGTCATCGACGTGGCAGGCGGCGACAAGGTGCCACGAAAGGGCGGCCCCGGGATCACCTCCGCCGACCTGCTCGTGATCAACAAGACCGACCTGGCGCCCCGGGTGGGTGCGGATCTGTCGGTCATGGCCCGCGACGCCACGGCCCGCCGCGGCGCGGCGCCCACCGTGTTCTGCTCGCTGGTGGACGATCCCGCGGCCACCGAGGTCGCGGACTGGGTGCGGGCGCGGCTGGCCGAACGCTGAGGTGTCGCCGACCTCGGGATCCTTCACTGCCGCGGCTCGGCTGACGGCACATGCCGGCGCCGGTCCGGCCGCCGGAACCACGGTCCTGCCCGAGATCGTCAGCGCGGGCCCGTTGGTGCTGCGCCGCACCGGACCGCGCGGGCGTGCCGCGACCGTGCACCTGGTCGGGGCGGGTGCCGGGCCGCTGGGCGGCGACCGGTTGGACCTTTCCGTGGTGGTCGGTGCAGGCGCTCGGCTGCGGCTGCGGTCGGTCGGGGCTACCTTGGCCCTGCCGAGCCGCTGCGGTGCCCGGTCATTCGCGCAGCTCAGCGCCGATGTCGCTGCCGGCGGGTGGCTGGACGTCTCGCTGGAGCCGTTGGTCGTCGCCGCCCGCGCATGCCATGCCGGGCGGACCCGATTGGCCGTCGCGGACGGCGGGGGCCTGCTCTGGCGCGAGGAACTGGTGACCGGACGCAGCGGCGAGGTGCCCGGCAACGCGTCGACCGCACTGCGCGTCAGTTACGCCGGCCGACCGCTGCTCGCCCAGGATCTGACGGTGGGACCGGATGAGCCGTGGTGGTCCTCCTCGGCCGTGCTGGGGAACGCCAAGGTCGTGGCAACCGTGCTGGCGGTCGGCGTCGCGATGGATCTGCTGCCCGCCCCGACAGTCCTCCAGGACCCCGCCGGCGTACTCGTCACCGTCGCCCAACTGGCCGGACCGGGCCGCTTGCTGACCGCTCTGGGCCCGGAGGTGGGCGCCGTGCGACGGCTCGTGGACCAGCTGACTGCAGTGGCCGAACAAGCCTGCGGATGAACGGCTGACCCGAATCCCGGTGGCATTGCCGACACGTCCGGTTCCGCGCCAGGGGGCGATCCTGGTCCTGCTCAGCAAGGTCCATGACGGATTCGGCCTAGGACCCGGGACACGAGGCCGGCGCCGGGCATCGTCTCGACGTTGACTCCTCCGGCCCGCGCGGCGCGGCGACGCCGTCGAGACCCGTGCCCAGCCACCGCGACCCGGGCCGCACCAGGGTCGTCCCCCGGTCCGAAAGGCGCCGCGGGCGGGCATCCTGCACCTGCTGGACGACCTGGCGTTCCGATTGCAGGCGCCCGGCCGCCCGACTTTTGTCCTTCCGGAAGGAGTCCTCCCTCATGAACGCCGACACCATCGCAAGACTGCGCCGGCCGAAGACCTGGCCCGCGGCACTGGCGACGGTGGTCGCGGCCTCGCCGGTTGCCAGGGTTCTCGCCGGGCGCTCGAGGAGGCACGGCATGATGCGCGTCATCGGCGGGGCGGCCGCCCTCGTGCTTGCGGCCCCCGCGGCACCGGTCTCGGCAGTGGGCACCACCGTGAACCTGGACATGTCCAACTTGAGGTTCTGCCGCCAGGCACCGTGCCTGCCTACCGACCAGGCTTACCTGCGCAACCCGTCTGGCGGTCCGGTGCCGGGCACCGACAACCCCACGACGATCATCGACGTACCGTCCGGCGCCAAGGTGGTGTGGACCTACAAGGATCACCTGTGCGACCAGTTCTCGATCTGCCCGGGGCACATGGTCATGATCGAGAACGGCACCTCGGCCGGCCGGCCGGTCGGCATGGCCCCGGCTCGCCAGGGCCCGACCACCGTGTTCTACAAGGTCACCGAGGCGCCGGGCACGTTCATCCACTACTTCTGCAACATCAACCAACACGACCAGTACGGTCAGACCGGGATCCTGCACGTCACCGGCTGACGGGACGTCAGTTCACCGTCCGGCGTCGGGCGCGTCGGTGAGGTGACTGACATTGCACGGGCCTACCTCTCCTGCAAGACCCAGAGCTACGGCACCGGGACCGTGCTCAACGTCGATGGCGGCGGCCTCCTCATTCGAACCCGCCGAAAATACAGCGGTCGGCCGACTCACTGCTTTCAGTTGCGTCAAGGATCAGCCGAAGGTGCACGCGCAAAGTCGGCGCCCCGGGCAGATTCGAACTGCCGACACCCGCCTTGGTCGGACGGTCGAGAACGTCGACCCTGCTGATCGGTTGGCGGGATACCCGCGCATCGCGACAGGATGGTCGGATGTGCCGCTTGGTGGGCTGGGTCGCCCGCGCTCCCACGACCCTTGCGGAGGTGCTCGGTGAGGCCGGCCTGGACGAGCTGGCCGCGTTGTCCCGTCAGCACGCCGACGGGTGGGGAATGGCCTGGTGGGAGGGCGACGAGCTGCGCGTGCACACTTCGCACTTGCCGGCGCACTCCTCGCCGGATTACGCCGCGGTGGCGCGGGACGTGCACACCGACGCTGCGTTGCTGCACCTGCGCTGGGCCACCCCCGGGATCGCTGTCGCTGCGGGGAACACCCATCCGTTCGTGGTCGACGACTGGGCCTTCGGGCACAACGGGGCCGTGCGCCCGGCGGCGGGCCTGCTTGACCTGCTCAGCCCGGACGAGATCGCCGCGCTGCGCGGTGACACCGACAGCGAGCGACTGCTGCATGTCCTGCTGGCCCGCGTGCGCAGCGACGGCCTGGACGACGGGGTGCGTCGCACCGTCGCCGACGTATGTCGGGACCTCACGCCGAGCAGCCTCAACGCGTTGCTGTTGGGCCGCGACGAGCTGACCGCCATCTGCTGTCACGGCGGGCCGGCCCAGGGCGATGCGCCGATCGCCGGGGCGCCGCCGGAGGACCAACCCGGCTACTTCGACCTGTGCAGGCGCCACGGCGACGGTGTCGAAGTCGTGGCCTCCGAACCCCTGGGGTCCGCGCGGTGGGACCGGATGTCCAACGGGACCGCGTTGATCGTGCCGCGCGGAGGTGACGCGCCGCGGACGGTCGGCGTGGGGCGGTTCTCGCCGGACGCGCTGGCGCGGGAACGGTCCCGTCGAGAAGCGGCGGCCTCCGTCCGCACGCGTAATGACCCCGAAACGGCCGGCGCACATGCTGGGCGGATGACGACCACGTTTCCGACAGCACGGGTGCGCGTGGGGTGCGACTTCTCCTTCGCCGTCCCGGCACCGATCTCCGCGGTGTTCCAGGTCGAGCCCCAGGACGAACCCCGACAACGGGTCCTCGAGCATTCGCTGTCGTTCGTTCCCGCGGGAACGCACACCGCGTACCAGGACACGTTCGGCAACAGATGCTCGAGGCTGAACATCCCGCCCGGATCCTTCGAGATTCACTACGAAGCCACCCTCGAGGTGCCCCGGACTCCGGACGACACCGACCCGGACGCACCCGAGATGCCGATCGGGGAGGTGCCCTCGGAGGTTCTGCTGTACCTGCTGCCGAGTGCGTTCTGCCTGTCCGACGTCCTGGTGAACGAGGCCTGGGCCCGCTTCGGCGGCCTGGCGCCGGGTTGGGGCCGGGTGCAGGCGATCGTCACCGCGGTCCACGAGCACCTGCTGTTCGGCTACGGGACCAGCTCACCCACCTACACCGCCGCGGACGCCTTCGCCGCCGGCCAGGGCGTGTGCCGCGACTTCGCGCACCTGGCGATCACTTTCTGCCGGGCGTTGAACATCCCGGCGCGCTACGTGTTCGGCTATCTGCCCGACATCGACATCCCCGTCGAACCCGTGCCGATGGACTTCGCCGCCTGGATGGAGGTGTGGCTCGGCGGGCGCTGGTGGACGTTCGACCCCCGCAACAACCGGGCCCGAACCGGGCGCGTGGTCATCGGCCGCGGCCGCGACGCCGTCGACGTGGCGATGGTGACGACCTACGGTGACGCACGCCTGCTGGCCATGACCGTCCAGGCCGAGGAAGCGCCAGGCTCATTCGGGACTGCCCAGAGCTTCGTCGGCTCATCGGGCTAAGTGGGTACCCGCGCTCGGGCCTGTCACGTCCAGGCCCACGGACTGCGGGGTCAGCGGCCCGAGGTACGAATCAGTTGCTGCAAGTGCGGCGGGTTGGTCAGTGCCTCGTTGGAGACCGCCTCGACGAATGCGGCCGTGATCGGGTCCGGCCGTACCCGGGTGTAGACGGACAATGAGCGCTGGATCGGCGGCTGCACGCGAGCCACGACGCCGTTGTACTCCGGCGGCACGATGTTTCCCGGAACCAGCGTGATGCCCAGCCCGACGCGCGCCAAGTTCAACGCGGATGGCGCTTGCTCAGTTCGCACCGCGGCACGCGGCTCGAAGCCCGCCCTCGCGCATGCCTCGTTCAGAACGTCACCGAGTCCGCTGGGCGGCGTGAAATGCACCCACTGCGTTTCGACCAGGTCTGCAAGTGCGACGGTCTGACCGTCGCCGGGCAACTGCGTTCCGGAGGCGGCTGCGATCACGAATTCCTCGGCCCCGATCTCGTGGATCGGTCCCTCCCAGCCGTCCGGTGTCGGACCGACAGCCAAGTCCGCTTGCCCCGCCTGCATCGCGGCGATCAGGTCGTCACTGCGCCTGAACTCGACGAGGCGTACCTGCACGTCCGGGTACTTCAGCCGCCAGGCCGCAAGGGCGCCGGGCAGCACCCCGACGCTGATCGAGTACAAGGTGCCGACGTGCAGTTCCCCGGCGTCGACACCGGATGCTCGCTGTGCCGCGCTCTGGGCGCGTTCGGCGTGGGCCAGGCTCGCCCGGGCGTGGGGCAACGCGGTGCGCCCGGCCGGCGTCAGCCGCACGCCCCGACCGAGGCGTTCCAGGAGCGGGCCGCCGAATTGGCGCTCGAGTGCCTGGATCTGATGCGACAGCCCGGGCTGGCTGACGTGGAGCCGGGCGGCGGCCGCGGTGAACGATTCCTCGTCGACGACGGCGACGAAGTACTCGAGTTGGCGCAGCGAGATCGTCATGCACCCAACTTATCGAAGTTAGACGATCTATCTGTTGGACATATGGGCCAGCCCTCGGCAGCCTCGAGGCATGAAAGCCGCCACCCGAGTCCTCGCGCTGCACGGCTACCACGGCAGTGCCCAGATACTGCGTCAACAGATCGCCCCGCTGTCAGCGGCACTGCCCGCCGACACCGAAGTGGTCCTCGTCGACGCCCCGTCGCTGTCCCACGGCGACTTCGGCTGGTGGCACGACGGTTTCCGCGGCTGGGAGCGCACCCGCGACGCGGTACTCGACCTTGCCGCGCAGGAACGCTTCGACGGCGTCTTCGGGTTCAGCCAAGGAGCCGCGCTGGCCGGGTTGCTTTGCGCGCTGCAACAAAGCGACCCGACGAACGCGTTGCGATTCAAGTTCGCGGTCATGGTCGGAGGATTCGCCGGCCACGAGCCGCAGCACGCCGCGCTCTTCGAGCGAAAGATCACGTTGCCCTCGCTGCATGTGATGGGCGCGTCCGACGGAATCGTGCCGATGAAGGACTCACGTGGACTGGCGGAGCGCTTCGACAACCCGGTGATCGTCCACCACGCGGGTGGTCACCTCATCCCGGCCGAGGCGGCCATCACATCCCAGGTGGCCCACTTCATGGCCGGCCGGGGAATCGTCGCCGCGGTGGCGGGAGGCCACGGTGCGTGAGCAGTACGTACAGACGCCGGTTGGCAAGGCACGGCTGGACTGGTTCCCGGCTGACGGGCGACAACGCGCGACGATCGTCCTCGGACACGGCACAGCAACAGGCGTCGAGGCAGCGGACCTGCAGGCACTCGCTCGCGTCCTGCCCACGGTAGGGATCTCGGTCGCGTTGATGAGGCAGCCCTATCGCGTCGAGCACAACCCTCGTGCGTCGGGCGAGGCGGCTCTTGATGAGGCGTGGCGGGCGATCTGGCCGGAAGCGGTCGCGGGCTCCAACACGACTCCGGTGATCGCGGGCGGCCGCAGCGCGGGCTCCCAGGTCGCCTGCCGAACCGCCGACGGACTCGGCGCGGCCGCGGTACTCGTCCTGGCCTATCCGCTGCTCGGGCCGGGAAGTCCGGCGGAACTGCTGTCGGTCCGGGTGCCGGTGCTGGTGGTCCAGGGCGGACTCGACCCGTTCGGGAGTCCGGAACAGTTCCCGGCGCTGCCCGAGACGATGCATCTGGTCGAGATTCCGGACACCAACCACATGTTTGCGCCGGCCGGATCGGCTCGATCCAGCAACCCGTTGCCGATGATCACGGACACGGTGGCAACCTGGCTCGGCCGCATCCTCCCGGGGTCAGCTCACCACCGAATCGGCCCCCCTGCCTGAATGTCGGTGCCGACCGGCACCATGCGTCGGGCGCGGACGCGCACGGCCCGACGACCGGTGGGACACGACTCGACCCTGCGAACCCGGCGACGCAGCGCAAGTGACGAACCGTCAGGCGCTCCCGAGCACGTCCCTGTCGGCCGCTGCCGGACCGTACCGAGGATCGGCTGTTGTTCCGCGGGCCGTGAGCTGGTTCCGGCCGGCGGGTGTGCCGGCCGAGCCTCGTGCCGTCGGCGAGTGCCGGCCCTCCTGCAACGAATCCGTCAGGGCCACGGCGACGAGCACCGCGGTCGAGCAGATGATTCCGCCTATCAACGCGAGCGGCCCGGTGACAAGGCCGAGGACCGCCAGGAAGATCACGCCGAACGGTCGGGACCGGGGCACGCGGCCCAGCGTCGCGCGGAGGAAGAAGGTCTGGGCGATCAGGAACAGGGCCGGCCCGCCGAAGGTGATGAGCGCGAAACCCGGCGTCGAGCCGTCGCGGGGGTGGGCGATCGCCAACTCGTCGCCGACCGCGATGCCGACGAGACCGAGCACCATCACGGTGAGCGTCCAGGTACCCAACCAGCCGACCGTGCCGGCCTGGTCGTCCTGCTCGGCCAACTCGACACCGATGCGCTCGGCGCGGTGGAAATAGCACCACCACAACGCGACGGTTCCGGTGAACCCGACCGACAGCGCGACCAGTCGCTCGGGTTCGAAGGGGGCGTGGGTGAACGCGCTGCCCATGGTCAACACCGTCTCGCCCAGCGCGATGATGAAGAACAGCCGGAACCGCTCGACGAGGTGCATGGCCGCGATCTCGGTATGGGCCAGGTCGATCGCGCGACCCCGTCCGGGCAACCAGTGCAGCCACGAGACTCCGACGTAGGTCACGACCACCGCGGCACCCCAGATCGTGAGTCGGAAGTCGCCGTCGCCGATCGCCCCGGCGATCCAGAGCGCTCCGGCGAGCACTTCCCACGTCAGGTCGTTGACGAAATGTGCGCCGAGCTGCTTCCCGCGCAGAACGACGATCAGGAATACCGAACGCGGCACCTGGATCAGCAGATAGCCCGCGACGAACAACCAGGCCCGCCCTTCGAAGGCGGCATGGATCCCGGCCGACATGAGCAGGCTGGCGAACATCAGCCCGATCAGCAGCAGCCGCACCGGCAGTCTGTCGGGGTCGAGCCAGTTCGCCGCCCAGGCGACCATGTACCACGCGTAGAGAACCGCCAGAGTCATGATCACGGTCTCGGCGCCGGTACGCACTACGACGTGATCGAGCAGGTGCTGCGACAGCTGACCGATCGCGAATACGTAGACCAGGTCGAAGAACAACTCGAGCGGGTGGACAGCCCGCTCGGCGCCCTGCCTGCGCAACACCGCGATCCGCACCGCCGAGATGCTAGTCGGGGGACGCGAAGAGGTCAGAGCTGGCCCGGCCGCCCGTAGCAGCAGAAGAACGGACCGACCTCGTGGGCGAGGGTCCCGGACCGGCGGATCGCACGCGAACAGATTGCTCGGCGGCATCGGCTCCTTGGCGAGGCACTCGTACGCCGCCGCGAAGTTGGTGTTGAATGACTTCGCCGTCGGCAGGCCCGTCGTGCCGGCGAGGGCCGCCGGCGCTTCGGGGATGGCGCTCGACGGTACCGCTACCACCAGGACATCGGACCCGGCGGCATCTCCGCCCTCACGTCCGAGCGCCGAGACCTGGTGCCCGGCCTGGGTCCACAGCCGCCGGAGCTCCATCCCGTTGTCGCTGGAACGACCGGAGCGGCCTTCGTCCCAGACACCTTCCACGACCGGGACCGCCGAGAGGCGCTTTGGCAGAAGGGCAACCGGCCCGGGCTCGACCAGGTGTCCTGACTCGGCCACGAAGGTCACTGACGGATCCAGGCGTGGCTTCCTCGGGGCACAACTACTTCGCGGGCCGCAAAGCCGATCCGGATTGCTGCGCAGCGGAGCCGGCCTTCGCCGATTCGCAGCCCATGGAATTCGGCTGGCGTCGCCTCGTCTCCCGTGGTTTGGTTGCGGGCGATGAAGAGGTCGGCCGGTCGTGCCAGGAGCGCTGAACGTGGGCGTCCTCTGCCGCATGGCGACACGGCCGCGGTGATGAGCGAGGGACTTCCGCTGGCGGTCGTCGACATCGACGGAGTCGTCGCGGACGTTCGGCACAGACTCCCTCTCCTGTCGGGCCGGGTGAAGGATTGGGACGCGTTCTTTCATGCGGCCGTCCTCGATCCGCCACATCCCGCGGGAATTGACCTCGTCCTGCGCTTGGCGCAGGACCATGACGTGGTGTTTCTGACCGGTCGTCCCAGCCGGATGCGGCGGGACACGCAACGGTGGCTGGACCGGTGGGGCCTTGGTGGGCACCCGCTTGTGATGCGCCCGGACGGTGAACGTCGACCGGCTGCTCGGATGAAGGTACGACTGCTCGACGGGCTGGCCAGGGGTCGGATGGTGGGTGTGGTCGTGGACGACGACCGGGCTGTGTTGAAGGCGATGCGGGAGGCCGGGTACCCCACCCTTCACGCGGACTGGGAGGACCGCTCGAGTGGCGATCAGGCGGCGCTCTTCGAGGCCCAGGAGGACGACGGGCGGACCTAGCAACGACTGGGCGCCTGTCGTCGTCGAAATCGTTCATCGGGCACAGCCGACTCGCGACTTCCCCAGAAGTGCGGCAGGACAAGGGTTCCGACGGTGTGTCCCGGCCTCCTGACCGCGATCTTTCGTGAGCCGGCGGGTGTCGTGCGGCCCGGCGGTCGGTGGCGCTGATCGGTTCGTGGTCGCTGTCGGTCTCCGGCGCCGGGTTCGGGTCAGGGCCATCGTTGGTTCGGGCGCAGGATCTTGCGGCGGCCGGTGGTGATCACCCGGGCGGCGACGGTGACAAGCCGTAGGCGCAAGCGTTTGGGTTCCCAGCGATGGGCGGGTTCGCCACCCCAGGCCGGCAGCCGGGTCCAGACCAGCAGCTCGGTGGCGAGGCGGGTCGGCTCGAGCCAGATCTGGTTCGTCGCGAAGGACTGCAGCGGCAGGCCGCCGGCTGTCGGCGGGGATTCATGTCCTAATTCGCGCCCAAATCGCTTGCAGGGATGGGAACCCGCAAGTCGGACGAGGTACGGCGACGTCCGGTAAGTCCGCCGCGAAGGCTTGCCAGGTTTCGAATCCTGGACCTGCCACCGTGTCCGCGGACACGCCTCCGATCGAGCCGTGAGAACCCTCGGGATGTGGGCAGGATTCCGACGAAGCGCGAGGCGTCGTGTCGCGGGAGCATGTCGGGCCGGTGAACAGTTCTGCACCGCGCGGCCTGCATCGTCGGTGGTCGGAACCAGCCGGCGACACGCCGCGTGCCCCCTTCTGCCGCACCTGGAGGCCGGGCCTCGGCGGCCGGCCGGCGGAAGCTGCTGCTGTCGTGCGCTTGGGCCGCGGGTTCGCCGTAGCGCCCGTCACGACGGCCCGGACGCCTTGCCCTCGGTGTGCGGAAGGTTTCACCAGGCCGTGCCCTGAGCACCGGCCGCGAGTGGAAGCGTTGTCGAGAAGGGACACCCGGTGGGCGAGTCAGGGCGCCCGGACGGCAACCCTGCCCGGCCCCGGCTCTCAGGTGCAGGCCTTGCATCGGGGAGCCGGGGCGTCTCGGTGCACGGTTCGAGGGAGCGTCCTCTTGTCGGAACTGTGGACGGCGACCGGCGACCCCACGCTCGCGGTGCGGACCGACCGGGTCCGGGAACTCGGCCGGTTACTGATCGACGACCCCTACTGGGAACGGCACATGTATAGCGCCGGTGCCCTCGCGGTCACCGACGAGCGGATCATCGAGCACGTGCTCGGGATCCAGTTCCACGCCGACGCCGTCCGCGCCAGTCTGTTGGCCCGGACCGATCTCGACCCGGCCCGCCGGGAGCACGCCGAAGTTCTGACCGATGCGATCGAGACCGACCGCAGGATCCACGCCCCCGCCCGCCGGGCGCTGTTCGACGAACTCGCGGCCGCCTACCTCAGCCCCGGACCTCGTTATCCGCAACTGAGCCGCGCCCGCGCCGGTCGCGTCCTGGCTGAGATCGCAGCCGCCCTGATACCGGACCGGGACCTGCCCCGGCTCGTGGCGGTGACCTTTCCCGGCATGGCCACCGCATTCCTCGCCACGCCACAGGTGGGGATCCGCCGCGACGACCTGCCGGAAATCGTCGCCCGGCGATTGCGGGGCACCGGTCCGCGGACCTGACTCGCCCCCGCCTGGGCCCGGCGCTGCGGACCACACCCGACGAACCTCGATCACCGCACCGGGCCGGCTCGGCAGCCCGGTCGCCAGGGGAGTCTCAGCGTCGACCCGGCACAGAAGTGACAGTACGTCAGACGACGGTTGCGACTGTACCTGCCGGTGCGACCGGTACCGCGTCTTGATCGCAGCGCAGTCTTCACAGGTGGGAAGTGCCCCGGAAACACGTCGCGGGCACCGTGGATCTGCGGCGGCCATCCGGGAGCAGGCCGCCGCTGCCCGCCGTGCCACGCGGGCGCGGTCGGCGCAGGCGGACCGGGGCCCGCCTGCGCCGCAGGTCGGATGGGGGGAGCGTCGATGGGACGTACACCCCCATCCGACTGAGGAAGTCGTGTGCCGGCGACGACGCCGATCCGGCTGGCGCCAGTAGCGGGCCCGGCGGTGGTGTTCGGCCGCTGCTCCGCCGTCACACGTTTGTGAACAAGTGCCACCGGATGGCGGATGCCGGATGGGTGACTCGGGCAGGGTGCGCTCAGTCGTGGAAGGCCGGGCAACCGGAGCCGCGCGGGACGAAGGCGGGAGAGCGCTCGCGTGGGTCGTAGTAGCGGTGGAAGACCCCGGTGGTGGCGGGCGACATCGGTGGTACCAGCCAGGACCAGTCACCGGGGGTGGGGCGGCCGTCGCGCTGTTCCTTGTCCAGATGGGCGAGGAACCGCTTGGCCTCCGTGTGGTGATCGACGATGGTGACTCCGGCTCGTTCGAAGGAGTGCAGCACCGCAACGTTCAGCTCGAGCAGGGCACGGTCCTTCCACAAGGTTCGCTCGGAGCGGGTGTCGAGTTTCATCTTCTCGGCGATGCGGGGGAGCATGTCGTAGCGGTCGACGTCGGCGAGGTTGCGGGCCCCGATCTCGGTTCCCATGTACCAGCCGTTGAACGGGGCGCAGCCGTAGGTGACCCCACCGATGACCAGGTCCATGTTCGAGATGGCCGGAACCGCGTACCAGCGCAGTCCCAACCCGGTGAACCACCACAGGGTCGGATGCGTGATCGGCACCTCGAGCGCCGCGTCGGTCGGTAGCTTTTCGCACAGCACGGTGCCGTCCGCGGACTCGACGATCAGGGGCAGCAAGTCGAATCTGGTCCCTGCTCCGCGCCAGCCCAGCTTCTCCACCTGGCCGGTCAGGCCGACGGTCAGTGGATCGCCAACCCGCCCGACGTCCGGTACAGACCAGCCGGCGTAGCGCACGAGTTGGTCGTTGTGGATCCGCGGACCGACCAGTTGCGAGGTGTCGGGGGCGAAAACGGTGATGATCGGGCGGATCTTTCCGCCGTTGTTCGCCAGCCGCAGATGCTCGACACACTCGTCGAAGACCTGCCGTGCCTCCGAGACGTGCCGACGGTCGCGCACCATCAGGCTGCGCCAGTAGAGCCGGCCTATGCACCGGGTGTTGTTCCGCCACGCCAACCGCGCACCGTGAGCGAGTTCCTGCGCAGTGTGCACGTACGTGCCGGTCGCCTCGATCTGCGCACGCACTTCGTCGACGCGTGGTCCAGGTTCGCCAAGTTCCGGCCGCTCGGCGTACAACAACCTCAGGAAACGTTCCGCCTCCGCGAACACCAGCCCACCCCCGCTCCCACGGTACGCGCCCACTCCGCCCCGCGAGGCCTTACACGCATCGTGGGCACCAACGTGGTTGCGAAGGCGGCCTGTTCCTGACAACCCATGGTCGACGGTGCTCGCGCTCATGCAGCCCGGTCCGGGGCGCATCGGCCCTCGAACCGCCTCCACGCAAGGACGGTGGACCTGGGCCGGCCCGCGGCCGGTCCCAGGCAGCAGCGGTTGGCGGTTGTTCACGACTACGAGATTCATCGGTAACCAGGGGGGTCGACGCGTGCGAGGACCATCTGCCGATGGCCTCACGGCGGTCTGATTGGGGAGTTAGAACAGTGGCCCGGCGGCGAATTCTCGTGGTAGGCGTCGTGATCGTGCCCGTAGTTCTCGGCCTCGGTTCCCTTTACCGTTTCGGCGATTGGGCGCCCGGGCCTTCCTCGCCGACCGAACGCGAGGTCTGTGAGGCCGACGGCGGCCACGAGGGCGACCTGTTCCTGATCCACCGCTGCGCCCCGGGCCGAACGCAGCCGAGTGCCGGTTGACGTCTCCCAGGTCCGAGAAATCTGCCGGGAGCGCAAAAGCTGAGGAGTGCCTCTCGGTGCACGCCGGCGGCGATCTGCTGACCGGACGACCTGACGGTAAGTCAGTGATTTCCTCTCCTCCTCACAGGTTCCGTACTGCGTGCAATCCGCGTGGCCCGGGGGCCTGACCGATCTGACCGGTAGTCACTTCACGGTGCGGACGCAACACGTCGACCGCACCTGTAGTCGCAGGGAGCCCACCCAAGAGGCTTGTCGGGGAGTTCCAGGCTCCTGATGCGTCGTTTGGTGACACCGGGGCGCGGGTAGGGGCGGCGCGATTCGGATCCGCACGCCCGGCCCGGGGAGGGGCGAACACATGACCCGCAGCCTTCGAGCACGGCGACACTGTCGCGGTGGCGGTCTCGTTGTCGGTGTCCTGGCAGTCGGCCTGATCCCTCTGCCGCAGGTCACGGCGCAGGGCGGCGCGGGGTGTGGCACCAAGCTGACGGATTGGCTGGATCCGGGCGGTACAACCACTTACATCGGCAACAGTGGCACGGGCAAGGACCGCAACACGGCCTACACGATCGTCTTCAAGGGCGGGAAGGTCACCAGCACGCCGGCCCGTGCCGGGGAGCCGGATGCCACCTCGGTCGCCTACCGCTTCTACAACTTGCCAAGTGGCACGCGGCTCGCGTGGGAGAACCCGCTGCCCAAGGACGTGCAGGGCCGGGACGAGGGGGCCTTCCAGTTCGAACTGAAGCACCCCACATGCGCACACGGCGGAGCTGCGGTGACGGAGGCCGTGGCGACCGTCGCCGTCCCGGTCAGGGATTCCGACGATGCGGCCGGGCCCTTCTACTGCGACACGGCCTACCGGGTCGGCAAGGGATCGAAGAACCCATCCGCCCCGCCCCAGGGCGTCTGCGCCCCAGCCCAGCCCGGACCCCCAGGCCGTTGACCCGACCGCCGCTCCCCGGCACGGGGCTGACAGGCAGCGCCCGCGCCCCGTTTCGCCTGCACGGAATCGGCCCCACCCACAACCTCCCGCGGCACAGGCGAACCTTCAGGCAGCAAGCGAAGACGCTTTGCGGTCCTACGGCCCGGTCGATTTCGTCGCGGCGGTCGCCGCGGCCGGCGATAAGCGCTACGCCGAGGATTGTCGGTCAGGACAGCCACACCTCACCGCAGGCCCTCGCCAGAACATAGAAACGCGTCACCCAGGTCCGTGGGCACTACACCTGGGGCGGCAGCGCGACCGGCAGTGTCAGTCTTCATCCGGGAAGCGTTCTTGCCGGACCTCTCCGTAGATCCCGACGAGCACCTCCAGGACATGGCCGAAGAAGACGGCGAACCGGAAGAAGCCCACCAGTCGAAGCGTCGCGCCGTACCGGATCTGTTCAATGTCGATCGATTCGGCTTCTGCTTCGGGGCTGGTGGCCTGGGTCGGGTCGGTCACTCGATCTGACGCATCGGGTGCGAGTCCCGGAGTCCGAGCTTCAGGTGAAGTGGGTGCGCGGCCGCGGTTGCAGTTCCCCGTCCAGGTACAGGTCGATCTTCTCGTTGTAGAAGCAGGCCAGCCCGGCGATCTTCTGGCTCTCCGGCAGCGGGGACCGGTAGGTCCAGACGAAGTCGGGGTGGGTCGCCGCCCCGAGGTCGAGATTCCAGTAGTCGGCCGTGCCCTTGTACGGGCATTGCGTCCGCGACCGGGACGGGGTCAGGAGGTCTTGTCGCAGGTCGGTCAGGGGCAGGTAGTAGCGGGCCGGTAGGCCCGTCTCGAACAGGATGCGCGGCTGATCTGATTCAGCGACGGTGATCCCGTCGACCTCGATGCGGACGTGGCGGGAGGAGGCGAGCACGTCGACACGGGTGTAGGGGTCCCGGGGGTGCACGTACACGGGTTCGTCCTCCTCGAACCAGTCGTGCATGGCCGCCCAGTCGAGTCTGACCAGGTCGCGCAGTTCCTCGATGGGGGAGTCCGGGTAGCGCAGCGCCGCCTCGGGCGCGGTGTTCGACCCGACCCGCACGTCGTAGCGTTCGCCGGCACCACGGGAGGGGGAGTGCTCGCTCTTCCCGGTCGGCTCGAGGCCGGCGTGGACGTCGCCGCCGGGGAAGTAGTAGGTCGGGTATTGGGGTCTCTCCCAGACCATCCTGGTGGCGCGGGAGTCGACAACCAGTTGACCGCCGAGGTAGGCGCGCACCCGCTTCGCGCTGACCTCGACCCGAACCCGTCCACGCTGCTCCACCGCAGCCTCCCATCCCAACCCCGACCACCGCACGACCAGTCGAGCCACGCCGCAGAAGCCTGCCCCTGGACCGTGACACGGAAATCATCTTCCTCGGTCAGGCAACCGCGCAGCCTGCCGAAAAGGTCTGACTCGCCCGGGTCGGCGATCCGGTGGTCCTGGGATAACGTAATGCTCCGCATCGAGGACCTAGCCTCGCTGCCCGCGGGGGCGGAGTACCTGTGGCCGCGACCGAGGGGCCGGAAGCCGAGCTCCCCCGGGTGGTTCGCGTCGATCCGCTCTTCGACCGGGTCCCGAGGCAGAACTGGAGCCAGACGAAGACGGTCGTCGCCCTGCTCACCGGTATCGCGCAGCGCCTCGGCTACGTCGACTCCTCGATCGGCAGGTCGGCGACCTGGCGGGCGAAGATCGAACCGTTCACCTGGGCCTCGCCCGGGCGGTCCGCCCGACGCCACTGAATTGCAGGAGACCCGCGTGTTCGCCTCGAACGTTCCCAGCATCAGCGGGAAGCCCGAGGCATCGGTCAGCAGCCGCTCGTGATCTGCGGGATCCAGGCGGCGCTCCTTGGGGCATCCGGTTCACCGTAGCCGTCGGCGGCAATGGGTCCTGAAATACAACGGAAACGCGGCGTGTCGGGCCAGCCACGCCGTTCAGGCCGCGCCGTTCATTGGCTATTGTCTTGACGGCCGCGCAGTCTGCGGTACAGGGTGAATCTGTAATCGTTCCCAGACCCCGGACGACTTGGCGTGAGGATTCTGTCCCCGTTGGCCTTGAACAGGTCGACGTCGTTCGGCAGCGGATAAAGATTCACGGGTCCACAGAATCTTCCGTATTCCTAAAAGTATTCACCATGTCAGATCGGAGCTTTTTCGGATATCACGGATGACCACGGCAACAACTCGCGGCAATGAGCGCGAGTATCAGTCCGATCAAGGGCCGGGCGAGACACCGGGACGCGGCTCGCGGAACGCCTTGTTCGTGAGCGGGTAAGCCACGTCGTCGAGGACATTCAGCGTCGTGTGGTTGTGGCTTCGGTCAAGAGGCTGCAGAACACACACGTCGGGGTGCAGAAGCGCATCCAGCCGGGCGGACCAGGTTCGGTTGGCCCAGCCAGGCGGTTGGCAAGGTGGTCGCAAGGACCCGAAACAACCTTCTGGCTGACAGATCATCAGGACGATGCGTGAAAGTCCGCGGTCCGGAGATATCGACTTTGCTCCGCCAGATCAGCATGGTGAGACCGCGTCAGAAAGTTTAGCTGCGCGCTCAACCTCGAGGAGTTCGCCATGTCGGTGGGGTTTCGGCCCCGTGTCGGGAGGTGGTGATGGTGATGAATCCACTGACCGGTGCGGGGACGATTTACGATTGGTCATCTCCAGGGTGGCGTGCAGATACCTGGCGGGTCTATAAATCGTCTGCGCGAGGCTAGTGGCCGCCGGGACCGTGTCTCCTGACAAACGGATGATCCCGCGCCCGCCGCACAGTGCGTCGCGATGTTGATCGCGATCTGTCCGGAATCAGCAAACAATAAATCAAACAGAATGAGGTAACCGGCATGACTTCTCCACAGTCCACGAAGCAGTCCACCGACCGGGACGACCGGGGTCATGACGAGAGCACGTTGGTCCGCATGGCGACCAGCGAACTGCAGCGCGACCTGCAGCGGGTAGAGGACCAGTGCCGGCAGGCGCAGCAGGATGCGCAGGGCTCACGGCAGCTGGCCCAGCATGCCCGTGGTGCGGCGCAGCAGGCGCAGAACCAAGCCCGCGAGGCGCAGAACCAGGCGCAGCAGGCCCAGGGGCAGGTGCAGCAGACTCAGATCCAGCTGCAGCAGGCGCACAACCAGGCCCAGCAGGCGCAAAGCGAGGCCCAGCAGGCCAACCAGCGCGCCCAGCAGGCCCAGGGGCAGGCGCAACAGGCCCAAACCCAGCTGCAGCAGGCGCAGAACGACGCGCAGCAGGCCAACCAGCGGGCCCAGAGCGCCCAGGAGCGCGCTGATCAGGCCAACCATGAGGCCCAGCAGGCCGAGGACCAGGCCATGCAGGCCCACAACCAGGCCCAGCAGGCCCAGACCGACGCCGGGCAGATCCGCGTGACCGCCCGGCAGCTGCAGCGCGCGTAACGCTTGCTACCGACGCTGGACTCAGCCAACTCACCCGGGGCGCAACAGCTAAGACGTGCCACGCGGTGTCGGGTCACACGCAAGGTGTGCATGACTCAGCCTTGTCCAGCGTCTCGATGAACGGGAGACCATTCCGCTCACCGCCCGAACACACGTAAGGATCCAGGTCGCACGGCGCCGAACCAGCGTCGGACGACCTGGGCCTTACGTGATCCAGCCGGAACGGCGCCTTCCGGGTCGCCTCGGGCAGGTCCCGGTAGTGGGTGTCGCGCGGCGAGCTTGCCGCCACCGTGTTCCGGCCCACGCCGGCCGCTTACGGGCGAACACATGCTTCCCGGACCCCTTCACCGTCACCACAACGAACCCCCATCTTTCCCTGTTGCAGAAGCCGATCCGGGGATCCTCACCCGAGCGACGCCCGGGCGACGGTGACTCGCCCTTGTTCACCCACCCGTCCCCGGACCGTCATCACCCCGCACCGCACCCCAGATCCGCGGGCGCTTCTCGGACGACCCGCGCGGCAAGCGCACGACACCACCTGACGTAGAGTCAGAAACAGGTCGCTGCGCGTTCGCGCCTGTGAGGTGGTTCCCGACCTTGCCGCCACGCCGCAGGGCCCCGCACAACCGACGAGGACCTGCTGTCGGGTTCTGCAAGGCCCGCCGGTGTGCGGTCCTGTGCACTCTGCCCGCTCCGCGAGGCGCAGAACCCACCCTTTTCACACCCGAGTTCGTGATGACAATTATGGTCATGACGATTGAGCCGTTGGCGGACGTGAAGGCGAACCTGTCCAGGTACGTGGACGCGGCTGGGTCGACGAACAGGAGCGAACTGTCGGGGTCGCTCTATCGACACCGGTCCGATGCCTACCGGAGCACGTAGGTGTCGCCGCGTTCCCGGATTAGTCAGCACTGACTGGTTCCTGACGAGATTCCCCGGCTCACGCGACGGGCTTTGTCATCCCGGCAGCCGGCGCAGGTGCCGGGCGAGGAACCGGGCGGTGTCCTCCCCCTCGAAAGCCGGGACGCCGGTGTGCCCGCCCAGATTGGCGTGCAGCGTCTTCGCCTGCGACCCGAAGGCGTCGAACAGGTCCAGGGCCCCTTGCCGGTCGTTGCCTTCGTCGTCCCACTGCAGCAGGACGTGCAGGGGAATGGTGACCTGCCGGGCTTCCTCGTACATGGCGCGGGGTACGAAGCTTCCGGCGAACAGAGCGGCGGCGACGACGCGCGGCTCGACGAGCGCCAGCCGGATGCCGATGGCGATCACACCGCCTGAATACCCGACCGGGCCGCCGATGTCGGGCAGCGAAAGGAGGGCATCCAGGGTGGCCTGCCATTCCGGGACCGCCGTCTCGACCAGCGGGAGGACGAGCCGTTCGACGATCTCCGCGACCGGGTGGCCGGTCGCCAGCGCCGCGCGCAGGTCGGCGCGGGCCTGCTCGGCGTCGGCCGAACGGGGCCGGTCACCGCTGCCGGGCAGCTCGATGGTGGCCGCGGCGAAGCCGTATTCCGTGGCGGCGTGCCGGGCCCGGGCCGCGAGCCGGGGGTACATCTTTCGCAGTCCGCCGGGGTGGCCGAGCAGGACCAGTGGGGCCGGAGCGGGTGCGGGGCCGGGCGTCCAGAGGATGCCGGGGATCTCGCCGAGGGTGAATCCGCGTTCGAGGACGCCGTCCTCGAGGGGCTGTTCGGAGGTGAATCGCATGGTCGTGCCTTTCGGGAGCGCTGCTGGGATGGCGCTCCCGGACGACCTATCGTCCGACCGTGATCCCGCTGGGGAGCACCCACGTCGATTCGTTCACGGGTACCACCTCCTCGTTGTCCAAGCTCGGTCACCGAGAAGTTAGCAGCGCCCGCCCCGGCCCGCCCAGGTTTTACCGAAGGTGCGAGCCTGTGCCGGACGCGACTCCTCGGCGGGAGTCGGATGCGATCTGAGGGCCCGTCACCGGAACGCTCGGGGATCGCCGCAGCCGTCGAGGTACCGGGTGGAGGGTGCGGGGATCGGTTCACCGGTCGCTTCGGCTGGACCGACCGGACCTCGGGTCAGCCTCCGGCGGTCCACACGAGGGAATCCATTGGCTTGCGCGAACGGTGACGCACGTCCGCCTCGGGCCGTGCCCTCCCGGGCGGGGTGGGGACACGCCCAGGTGCCAGGGTTTGGTGACGCTGCGTCAGTCGACGGTGGACAGTACAGGTGGTCGACCGTGACTGATCGGGCATCAGATTTGTGCCGGCCGGACGTCCCCGCGGTGTCCGAAGGGATGAGACCGGATGTCCGACGTTTGCCCGATTCTCCCCGGTGGTGCCGGGGGAGGAGGCTTTGTCCCGGCGGCGCGGGCTCGGGTCCCGGACCGTCTGCGGGGGTGGACCGGATGTTGCACAGCGGTGCGGGTCATTCCGCCGGCTGGGTGGTCGTCGTGATGTTGCTGTTGCGGATCGGGCTGCGGTTCGGTTGGCGTGCCGGCCGCCGCCGGCGCCGTAAGCCCTGAACGGTCACGCGGCGCCGATGTGCCGGGTGCGCCCGGCCGGCAGGTGATCGGGCCGAGGCCGACGACCTCACGATCAGGCTCGCGATCCGGCTTTCGGTCCTGCACCTGGTCCGGCACGGATCGGGCAGGCACTGTTCGCCCGTTGCCACGTGTGCAGGACCGGTTCCATCTCGATGCGCGGACGGGTCGGCGCCCGGTCGGGTTCGGCACGTCGTTCGACGACAACCGACTGCATCGGTCCAGGATCGGCCGACCTGGCCGGACGCGGGCACCGGCGGATTTCCCGCCGGTGCCCGCGTCTGCCGGTGATGCGTAGAGCCTGGTCGAGGGTCGGTCAGTCGCAGGTGGGGTTGTCGAGGTCGTAGTAGCCGTAGTAGTACGGGTTGCAACCGCCGTCGTAGCCACCGCCGTAGTAGCCACCGCCTCCGCGGTAGTGCCCGCCGCCACCGCGGAAGTGCCCGCCACCGCCGCCGCGGTAGTGCCCGCCGCCACCGTCGTGGTGGTTGGCCGGAACCATCGCTGTCACGGCCTGGCTGGGCACCGTGGCCGCACCTGCAGTGCCGACGCCGGCAGCCAACGCGGCACCGGTCAACACAAAGGCAGCGGCCAGTCGACCGGCCGACATACTGCTCCGACGCAGATTCATTCTCGTTTCCTTCCTGTCGGCACCCGGCCCGGTCGCGCCGTGTAATGCCTCAACCCGACTGACTTACCGACCGGTCGGTAGTCCATGCGATGAGGATCGCCCAGGATCAGTCGGATGAAAAGGCCGACAAGGTTAACGATTCGGTCGAAATCGGTGCGGCTGCGGCAGCCATCGGACCGTTGGCGCTGCCGTTCGCGATCGTCGGGTCGCCTCCCAGGAATGGTGCAATGGCCTGCTTCACCCGAGCCATGACGGACCGTCAGATCCACAGGGCTGCTCCCGCCGGCCGCAACACCTCGTACTCGTCCAGCCAGCCGGCCCCCCGGCGAGAAAGCCGCAGCACTTACGTAGCGTCAGATTCGACCTGCCTGGCCTCGCGCATGGCCAAGCCGAGGTGATACATCTGCACCGGCTGAGGCAAAGCGCGCAACCCAGGGCAGTGGTGGCGGTGTTGACCGCGGGAAGCGGGCTGCTCGGGCCTCCGCTACTCCGCCGACCCTGGACCCCCAATCCCCATCGACCGGCGCCTGGGCCCGACTTCACCACGACCTGCTCGACTGCCTGCCGGCAGAGGCAGTGCGCGCCCGTAGGTCAGCGGACTGCGGTGGTCTCCAGGTACTCGCGGACCCCGATGAGGGTGAACAGCAGGCGCGCGACCCACGGCAGGTCGCGTCCCCGCTCGGGTCCCAGGATGCGCGGGTCGCTCAGGTGCACGGTCCGGCCGCGGGCACGAAGTTCAGCGCCTCCTGCCGCGCGGAGGTTGCGCAGCCAGTCCACGCGGGACCCGTAGGCCAGGGCGAACACGTAACCGTCTGCGGTGGCGATCGCGAACACGGGGGTGCGGTACTCGCGTCCGGACCTCGAACCCCGGTGCACGATCACACCCATGCCGGGAGCCCGCGGTGCAAGGTGTCGGGCGATCGGGTTCACCGTTACCCGGTTGGCCCGCGCAACCCACCGCGGCATCACCATCGGCTGCCCTCGTCTCGATCCGACCGGATCCCGTGGACCCTTACGGTAGGGCCTGCCCAGACCGCACTCGGCGACGGTTCAGGTCTGGGGCAACTGGCCCACCACCATGGCGACCCACGTGTCGACGAACTCCTCGTCGCCGACGGCGATCGGGTCCCGGCGCCGAGTGAGGCATCGACGTCCCCTCGGGCGGTTCGTCCGCGGCCGGTTGTGGTGAGCACGCCGTTACGGCGGCGGCGGCCGGCGGGACCGCCGGGGTGGGGTCAGTTCGTCCAGAGCTGGTCGAGGGCCAGTTGCTTCTGCTGGCGCGAGCGTTGCAGGGCCCCGGAGGTCAGTGCGATCTCCAGCAGCTGCTCGAGCAGTTCAACGCGCTGGGTGGGGGTCAGCGCCGCGACCGCGGCGGCCTGTGCCTCAGCTGCCCCCTCGAAGGTGGCTGCCTCCCATGTCGGTTCGGTCACGGGCCGGCCTGGTCCTTGAGCCGTTGGAGGGCTTCGATGTCGGCGAGGTCCTGCGTGCGGCCGGCTGCGCGCTTCATGGTGATCAGGTCCTCGATCGAGGCGACCAGCACTGTCCGGTCGCCGACGCGGGTGGGTACGGCGGCCGCGAGCAAGTGTTCGAAGTCGATCGGGTAGGCCACGAACACGTCGACCTCGCGGGCCGGCTGTTGCGGGTCGTGGAAGGACAGCACCTGCATGTGCTTGGTGTCGATCCACTCCTGGCGCACGGCCGGGTCCGCGAAGTCGTCGGGCCGGACGGGGACTCGGGGGAGCAACCCGAGTCCGGTCAGCGACTGCATCGCGCGTGCGGCCGGTTCGGGGGCGAGGTCCACCACGAGGTCCAGGTCCACGGTCATGCGCACATGGCCGCTGAGCACGACTGCCATGCCACCGACGATGACGAAGCGCACGCCGGCGACCTGCAGCGACTCATACACGTCGTCGTAGCGACTCACTCCTGGAGCCTAGGGCTTCGACCCGGCGTCCACCCGGACCTCGCCCGCAGGGTGCGCGTCAGCCGCTGGTAGTTGTGCACGTGCCGCGCGATCACCAGATCCGGCCGCCGACTCGACGCCGCGGTCGCCTCGTCCAAAACCTTGATCATGCGCGTGGACCCGGAACGGTGGTCGTCCGCGGAGTACGGCGGGTGGTGCAGGGCCACGATCAACGGCACATCCGTCGGCACGGCCTTCAACTCGCCGATCGGCCGAGTCGGCCCGGGGTGCTTTGGGGCTCCCTCGCCCTACGTGCGTTCCGCTGCGGCGAGGACAGGCCCGGGTGCAGCTCGGAAACCAGCCGGAACTGGGAGTGCTGGTCGCCGGTCTGCCGGTGGAAGTACACACAATCGCCGACTACATCGAGAAATGCGGGTGCGGTGCCGGGTTGGCCTTCGGGTCGACGTCGGCCTCCATCCCGGTGTCTGACGCTCCGTCATGTCTCAGCGACGTCCCGGCCTTGGTCGGCCCCAAGCTCTGCTCGTACCAGAACGCGTCTTTCGTACGCCGTCGGGGCGCAGGTCCGGTACTGAGGATCGCCACGTCGCCACGCCCGCGGGTCACCCTCGAACGGCGTGGCGACAGCTTCTGTCTGCACGACTGCGAGCACTGGGCGAGGCGGGCCTTCCCGATTCGGCGGGGTAGCGGGTCACTCGGGTGGACAAGGTTTACGCCGGTGCTCGCGCGGTCGTGACAGCGACCGGGCGAAGCGGAAGACTACGGGCATGGGAACCAGGGACGGCGCCGACGGTGATCCGGTCGCGGCACTGCACGACACCGAAGCGGAATCCGGCGACGAGGAGGAACTGCAGGAC